>DATKLF010000100.1:0-31897 GCA_035542555.1 Solirubrobacteraceae bacterium
GCTCGCGCTGCTGCAGGACCGCCTGCGCCAGGCGGGGCGCGCGCAGCGCGCGCTGCTCGGGTTTCGCGACGGCGAGCACGCCCGCGGCGCCGACCTGCTGCACGGGGCGCGCGTGGCCACCGACGACGGCTCGGCCGGCCACCACGGCCCGGTCACCGAGCTGCTCGCCGCCGAGCTTGCCGCCGAGCCGCAGGCGCTCGTGTGCGCCTGCGGGCCGCCGGCCATGCTCGAGGCCGTCCGCGCGCTGTGCGCCGCACGCGGCGCCCGGGCGCAGCTGGCGCTCGAGGCGGGGATGGCGTGCGGCTTCGGCGCCTGCTTCGGGTGCGTCGTGCCGGTCCGCGGCGGCGGGTACCTGCGCGTCTGCGTGGACGGGCCCGTGGTCGACGGCGAGCTCCTCGAGACCTGTCTGGCGCCCGCATGAGCGGCGGGCCGGTCGCCTTCTGCGGGCTTGAGCTCGCGCACCCGATCCTCAACGGGTCGGGCACCTACGACGCGCTGGCCGCGCTCGAGGTCTTCGGCCCGGGGCTGCTCGAGCGCTTCCCGTTCGCGGCCTTCGTCTCCAAGACGATCACCCTCGAGCCGCGCGCCGGGAACCCGCCGCCGCGCCTCTACGAGGCGCCGGCGGGCCTCATCAACTCGATCGGCCTGCCGAACAAGGGCCTGCACGGCTACCTGGAGGAGGATCTGCCGCGGCTCGCCGCCCTTCCGGTTCCGCTGATCACGAACGTCATGGGCTCGACGGTCGCCGAGGTGGCCGCCCTGGTGGAGGCGGCGAGCGCGCGCGCCGAGGTGGCCGCGATCGAGCTCAACGTCTCCTGCCCGAACGTGCGCACCGGGCTGGACCTCGGCGCGGACCCGCACGAGCTCGCGGGCCTGGTCGCCGACCTGCGCCCTCGCACCGCCAAGCCGTTGATCGTGAAGCTCACGCCCAACACGGCCGACGTGGCGCGCGTCGCCCAGGCGGCCGAGGCCGCCGGCGCCGACGCCGTCTCGCTCATCAACACGCTGCGCGCGTTCGCGCCGCACCCCGACGGCTCGGGTGCGCCATGGCTCGGCGGCGGCAGCGGCGGGATGTCGGGGCCGGCCGTGCGCGCCGTCGCGCTCGCGCAGGTCGCCGCCGTCGCGCGCCGCGTGAGCATCCCGATCGTCGGGATGGGCGGCGTCTGCAGCGGCCGCGATGCGAAGCGCTTCCTCGATGCCGGGGCGCGCCTGGTGGCCGTCGGCACCGAGAGCTTCCGCGACCCCGCCGCAGGCCTGAGAATCCGCCGAGAGCTCGAGGAAATCCTCGCAAAGAGCGGCGTTCTCACGGCGTGAAGACGCCGTGGTCGCCCGATCCGGCGGAAAAACCGCTGGAAATCGCGTGGAAACCGTCAAGCACACTGAAGAACGCTTGACCTCAGGTTGACGTGAAGCCGAATTCGCCCGCCTGACCTTGCTCGGCCGAGGTGAATGTGTATGGTTGCCGCCAAGTGCCGCCGGCGACCGACATGAACAGCGCGAAGCAGACGGCGGCCCCGGAGCGTTCGCACATTCAGCGCATGGACGCGCTGCAGCGCGCCAATCAGATCCGTACGCGGCGCGCGCAGCTCAAGCGCGACCTGCGCGCCGGGAAGGTGCGCATCGACCAGCTGCTCCTCGATCCACCGGATTTCCTGGAGACAGCGAAGGTCTTCGACATGCTGCTCGCCGTGCCGAAGTACGGGCGCGTGAAGGCCAACAAGATCCTCCAGCAATGCCGGATCTCCCCGAGCAAGACCGTCGGGGGCCTGAGCGAGCGCCAGCGCGCAGAGCTCGTCGAGCTGCTCACGCGGCCTCGCCGGTAGCGCCGCCGCCGCGCGCGCGATGATTCGCGCGCCATGGCGCGCGTGATCGTCATCACCGGCCCGTCCGGGGTCGGGAAGGGAACGCTCATCCGGCTGCTGCGCGAGCGCCTGCCGGAGCTCGGCCTGAGCGTCTCGGCGACGACCCGCGAGCCGCGTCCCGGCGAGCGCGACGGGGTCGACTATCACTTTCTCAGCGACGCGGACTTCGATCGCCTGATCGGTGAGGGGGCGTTCGTCGAGCACGCCGAGTACGCCGGGCGGCGCTACGGCACCCTGCGCAGCGAGCTGGAGCGCCGCGCCGCGGCCGGCGAGCCCGTCCTGCTCGAGATCGAGGTCCAGGGCGCCCGCCAGGTCCGCGAGTCGATGCCGGAGGCCGTGCAGGTGTTCATCGAGCCGCCGTCGGCCGAGGCGCTGCGCGAGCGCCTCGTCGGTCGCGGCACCGATGCGCCCGAGGTCGTCGAGCGGCGCCTGCAGGCGGCTCGCGCGGAGCTGGCGGCCAAGGACGAGTTCCAGCACCGGGTCGTCAACGACCGCCTGCACGACGCGGTCGAGGCGCTGGCCGCCATCGTGCGGGACGCGATCGCCTGCCGAGTAGAATCAGGGACATGATCCAGCCCCGCATCGACACGCTGCTCGAGCAGGTCGACTCGAACTACGCCGCCGTCCTGGTCGCCGCCAAGCGCGCGCGCCAGATCAACAGCTACTACCACAACCTGGGCGAGGGCACGTTCGACGAGTTCCCGCCGCCGATGGTGGACACGGGGTCGAAGAACTACCTCACGATCGCCCTCGAGGAGGTCGCGGGCGGCAAGATCTCCTACCACTACCGGTAGGGGTCGCCGGCGGCCGAGCGCGCATGGCCCGCATCCTGCTCGGCGTGACCGGCGGCATCGCCGCGTACAAGGCGCTGGAGGTCGTGCGGCTGGCCACGAAGGCCGGGCACGCGGTGCGCGTCATCCAGACGCCGGACGCCCAGCGCTTCGTCGGCGCCGCGTCGTTCGCCGCCCTCAGCGGTGCGCCGGTCCTGACCGACGAGTTCGAGCGCGACCCGGCGCGCGGCGCCTTCCCCGACCAGCCAGCGCCGGCGCACGATCCGCTCAGCCACCTGGAGCTCGCGCGCAACGCCGACGTCTACCTGATCGCCCCGGCGACCGCGAACACGATCGCGAAGCTCGCCCACGGGCTCGCGGACAACCTGCTCACGAGCGCCGCGCTGGCGGCGACCTGCCCGCTCGTCCTCGCGCCGGCGATGAACCACCACATGTGGGAGCACCCTGCGACGCGCGCGAATGTCGCGACGCTGCGCGCACGCGGCGTGATGGTCGTCGACCCAGGCGTGGGGGCCCTCGGAAGCCGCAACGAGTGGGGCTCGGGGCGTCTGGCCGACCCCGCCGAGCTGCTCGCCGCGGCCGAGGCGCTCGTGCCCGCCGGCGGGCGGCCCTGGGACGGCCTGCGCGTGCTGATCAGCGCCGGCGGGACGCGCGAGCCGATCGACGCGGTCCGCTTCGTGGGCAACCGCTCGTCCGGGCGCATGGGCTTCGCGATCGCCGACGAGGCAGCCGCGCTCGGCGCCGATGTGACGGTCGTCGCCGCGAACGTCGCGCTCCCGCGCAACCCGCGCGTGCGCTATGTGGACGTTGCCACCGCCGCGGAGCTGCACGGCGCATGCGCCGAGGCCTTTCCCGCATGCGACGTCCTGGTGATGGCGGCGGCCGTTGCCGACTTCCGCCCCGTGCAGGCGGCGTCCGGGAAGATCAAGAAGGCGGGCCGCGAGCGCCTGGAGCTCGAGCTCGAGCCCACCACCGACGTGCTTGCCGCGCTCGCGGCGCGCCGCGCCCCCCAGCAGACGCTCGTCGGCTTCGCCGCCGAGCACGGCCCGCAGGCGCTCGAGCACGGCCGCGGCAAGCTCGCGCGCAAGAGCCTCGACGCCGTCGTCGTCAACGACGTCTCCGGGCCCGGCGTCGGCTTCGACGCGGTCGACAACGAGGTGACGATCCTCACGGTCGATGGCGAGCGCCACGTGCCGCGCGCGACGAAGGCCGAGGTCGCGCGCGCGATCCTCGAGACGATCGACGCGCTGCGGGCGCGCCGCTCGGCGGCGACGGCATGAGCCTTCCCGGCGACCGGGCCGAGCGCGTCGCCGAGCATGAGGTCGGCGCCGCACGCGAGCTCGGCGAGCGCGTCGCCGCCGTCGTCCACGGCGCCGTCGAGGTGCGCGCCGAGATCGTCGCCGACGTGCTCGTCGCCCTGCTCGCCGAGGGCCACATCCTGATCGAGGACCTCCCCGGTGTCGGTAAGACGACGCTGGCGCGGGCCGTGGCGCGCTCGCTTGACCTCGAGTTCGCCCGGGTGCAGTGCACCGCCGACCTGCTGCCGGCCGACGTCGTGGGGACGCAGGTCTACAACCGCCGCGACGAGGCGTTCGAGTTCCGCCCGGGGCCGGTGTTCGCGAACGTCGTGCTCGTCGACGAGATCAATCGCGCGTCGCCGAAGACGCAGTCCGGCCTGCTCGAGTGCATGCAGGAGCGGCGCGTGACCGTCGACGCCCAGTCGCACGAGCTCGCGCGGCCGTTCATCGTGCTGGCCACGCAGAACCCGATCGAGTTCGAAGGAACCTACCCGCTGCCCGAGGCGCAGGTCGACCGGTTCATGGTGCGCCTGTCGCTCGGCTACCCGGACCCCGCCGCCGAGGCGGCGATGCTGCGCGATCACGAGGCCGGCGACCGCGTGGAGGCCCTGCGCCCCGTCGCCGGCGCAGCGGATCTGCTGGCCGTCCAGGACACCGCGCGGCGGGTGCACGCCTCGGACGCGCTGCGCGCGTACGTGGTGGCGCTGCTCGGGCGCACCCGTGCCGACCGCCGCGTCGAGCTCGGGGCCAGCCCGCGGGCCGGGCTCATGCTGCTGCGCGCCGCGAAGGCCCGTGCGCTGCTGCGCGGACGTGACCACGCACTGCCCGACGATGTGCAGGCGCTCGCGCCCGCGGTGCTCGCGCACCGGCTCGTGCTGGCAGCCGACGCGCTGGAGGCCACCGGCGAGGGGGTCGTCGCGGACGCCCTCGCCGCGACGCCGGCGAGGTAGCTCGCCGGGAGGTGCGGATGCGCGGCGCGCGGGGCACGACGCTTCTGGGCCTGGCGCTGATCGCCGCCGCGGGGCTGTTCAACGGCCGCCCGCTGTACGTCCCTGGCATTGCGCTGGTGGCGCTGGGCGCCGGCAGCGCCGCCTGGGTGCGCGCGGCCGCGCACGGTGCGCGCGTCGAGCGCCGGTTCGCCGCGCCGCAGGTCGTCGAGCGCGAGCCGCTGCTCGTCGAGCTCGAGGTGCGCAGCGGACGGGTGGCGCCGCCCTGGGGCCGGATCGAGGACCCGCTGCTGACGGTCCCGGCGCCGCTGGCCGCCGGCAGGCGCCGCACTCGCCTGCGCATCCACGCGCGCTTCGCCCGCCGTGGGCTGCGCGCGCTGCCGCCGCCGGGCGTCGTCTTCGGCGACCCGCTCGGCCTCGCGCGCCGGCGCGTCAGCGCGGTGGGCCCGGGGGATGAGGTGCTCGTGCTGCCCCGCGTGGAGCCCGTGCTCTCGCCCGCGCAGGCCGGCGACGCGGCGGGCGCAGGCCGCGGGCGGCCGCTGGCCGCCGCGGAGGTCGATCTCGAGGGTCTGCGCCCGCATCGACCCGGGGTGCCCGCGTCGCGCATCGCGTGGCCGGTGTTCGCGCGCAGCGGTGAGCTGCACGAGCGCGTGATGCGCGCCGACGCCGACGCGCGCCCGCTGGTCGTGCTCGACCTGCGCGGTGCCGCCGATGCCGCCGCCGATGCCGCCGTGCGAGCGGCGGCCTCGCTGTGCGCGCACTTCGCCGCGCGCGGCGGCGTCTCGCTGCTGCTGCCCGGCGACCGCCGGCCGCTGGCGATCGGCGCGGGCGGCCGCGGCTGGGCCGCGGCGCACGCGCGCCTGGCGCTCGCGCAGGCCGGGGAGGGGCCCGCGCCGCAGGCGCTCGGCGGGCGCCGGCGGGCGATCGTGTGGGTCGCGGCACGCCCGCTGCGCGAGCCGCCCCGGGCACTTGCCCGCGCCGCGGGCGCCGACCGCGTCCTCGTCGTCCCCGGCGCGGCGCCCGCGCGGCGCGCGCTGTTCACCGTCGCCGGATGCACGGGCTACCGGCTCGGGCGCGCGGGCGCCGACCGCCGGCCGCCCGCGAGCGTCGCCGAGGCCCGGGCGTGACGAGCGTCGCCGCGACCCCCGCGTACGAGGTTGCGCCGGAGCGCGCCCGTCGTGCGCGCCTGCGGCTCGCCGCATTCGCGCCGCTCTGCCTCGTGGCGACGCTGGCGTGGGCGGAGCTCGTCGCGCCGACCGCGCGCGCGTGGGCACTGGCCGCCGCGGCGCTTGCGGCGATTGCAGGCGGCGCGCTGCTGCGCATCGCGGGGCTCGACGGCGCCGCCCGCCGCGCGGCGGTCGCGGGGCTCGCGCTTGCGCTGTGTGCCGCGGTGCTGCTGGTCGCCGGCGTGCCGGCGCGCCTCCTGCTGCCCGACCGCTGGGGGCGCCTGGCGGCGGACCTCGCCGACGGGCTGCAAGCGCTGCCCGGGGCGCCGGTCCCTTACGAGGGCGGCGACCCGTGGGTGCGGATCGTGGTGTTGCTCGGGGGCACCCTGCTCGGGGTGCTCGCGGCGCTGCAGGCGCTCTGGCCCGCGGGCCGCGGCCGCGCGCCCGGCAGCCTCGCCGCGGCAGCGCTGACGCTCGGCGTGCTCTACGGCGTGGCGGTCATCCAGCACCCGCCCGCGCGGCCCTACCTGGCAGGGGCGATCGTCACCCTCGCGCTCGGAGCCCTCCTCTTCGCCGAGCGCCTGGAGCGCACGCAGGCGCTGCCCGCGGCAGCGCTGCTGGTGCTCGCGGCGCTGGGAGGCGCGGCGCTGGCGCCGGCGCTCGCCCGCGACCGGCCATGGTTCGACGTCCAGCACCTGGCCGACGACATCGCCAACGCCGGGACCGTCACGTACGACTGGAACCACAGCTACGCGCCGCTCACCTGGCCGCGCACCGGGCGCACCCTGCTGCGCATCCGGGCGCAGGTCCCCGCCTATTGGAAAGCCGAGGTGCTCGACACCTTCGACGGGCGCACATGGCGGCGCGCCGGCGCGGTGGCGCCGTTCGAGCCGGACACCCAGGTGGACACGACGAATCCACAATGGACGCAGACGATCACCGTCCGCGACACGGCACTGCGCAGCACCGACTTCGTCACGGCCGGCGATGCGCTGCGCGTCAGCCGCGCACAGGCGCCGGCCGTCGGGGTGGCGGGGGGGACGTACGCGCTCGCGCGCGGGACCCTGCGCCCGGGATCCTCGTATCGCGCGCAGGTCTACACGCCGCGGCCCACGCCGGGCCAGCTCGAGCAGGCCGGCGCCCAGTACCCGAGCTTCGCCCGCGAGTGGCTGACGATCCGCCTGCCCGACCTCGACGGGCGCCCCGCGCCGCAGCAGTCGGGCATGTCGGCGGTCGAGGTCACGTTCGCGCCCTGGGGAACCGGGCAGGCGGCGCTGGTGACCTTCCCGGGCGTCGGCATCCGCCAGCCGGACGGGATCACCTTCGTGCGCCATTCCGCGCTGCGCAGGATCTACGCCCTGGCCGCGCGCCTGCGCGCTCGCGCGAGCACGCCGTACGCGTTCGTCGAGGCCGTGCAGGCGCGCGTGCGGCGCGGCGCGCGCTACACCGAGCACCCGCACCGCTACGCCAACCCGCTCGACGCCTTCCTGTTCGAGGATCGCGAGGGCTACTGCCAGCACTTCTCCGGCGCGATGGCGCTGCTGCTGCGCATGGGCGGGATCCCCGCGCGGGTGGCGAGCGGTTTCAGCCCGGGCGCCGTCGACCGGCGCACCGGCGAGTACCTCGTCAGCGACCTCGACGCGCACTCATGGGTCGAGGCGTACTTCCCACACCTGGGCTGGATCACGTTCGACCCCACGCCGGCGGCGTCGCCCGCGCGCGCGCAGACGGCCGACGCCGCTGCGAGCCTGCGCGGCGGGCGCGCTCGTCGCCTGCGCGGCGCCGACGTGCCGATCGCAGCAGCGCCTGGGCAGGGTGTTCGCGCCCGCCGAGCGCCGCATTGGGCGACGCTCGCGGGCGGGGCGGCGCTCGCGCTGCTCGCCGTCGCGGGCGCCGCATGGGCGGTGCGCCGCCGTCGGCGGGCACCCGCGGCGCCGCCGCCCGCGGACCTCGCCGAGCTCGAGCGCGCGCTGCGGCGCAGCGGGCGCCCCGCGCCGCCCGGCCTCACGCTGCACGCCCTCGGGCGCTCGCTGGCGGGCGGCCCGGGCGGGCAGGCCTATCTCGATGCGCTCGCGCGCCGGCGGTTCGGCGGGGGCGGTCCGCTGCCGACCGGCGCCCAACGCCGCGCGCTGCGCCGCGACCTCGCCGCCGGCCTCGGGAGGCTGGGGCGCCTGCGCGCGCTGTGGGCGCTTCCGCCGCGCCCGCCGGCGCTCGTCGAGAAGCCGTCGGCCCGGGCGATACCCTGACGCGATGGCCAGGATGACGGCCTACGAGCTCTTCCGCAACGGCACGCGCCTGCTCGAGGACGGCGACTTCCACGCTGCCACCGTGCCCCTGCGCCGCGCGCGTGAGCTGGAGCCGTCCAAGACGTCCGTCCGCGAGGCCCTCGGGCGCGCGTTGTTCGGCGCCCAGCGCTACCAGGAGGCCGCCGACGAGTTCGGCGCCGTCGTCGACCAGGCCCCGACCAACGACTACGCGCTCTTCTGCCTGGGGCGCTCGCTGCAGATGCTCGGCCGCCACGACGAGGCGCGTCATCCGCTCGCGCTCGCCTCCTGCCTGCGCCCCGAGCGCGAGGACTACCGGCGCTACCGTGACCGCGCGCGCCGCCGCGCGGACGCCGCCTGAAAGGGCGCTCGCAGCGCGCACGGCGAGCGTGCGCGGTGCTACCCTCTGCGCACAGCTTTCGTGGGCCGGGTCACCGGCCGTCGCAATTCCGAAAGTGGGCGCTCGCCCGCTTTTTTTGTTCCCAGATCCATGCTCGAGATGATCCCCCTGCAACGTGAGATCGAAGCGCGGCTCGCCGAGGCGGAGCCGGGCGTCGAAGTGCTGCTCGTGGAGGTCATCGACCGGGGCGCGACGGCGCGTGTGACGATCGACCATCCCGACGGCGTGACGCTCGGGCTGTGCGAGCGCGTCACCTACGCGCTGCCCGAGGTCCGTGAGCGCTACGCGCTCGAGGTCTCCTCGCCGGGACGCGAGCGCCCGCTCGTCAAGCCGGAGCACTTCCGGCGCTACCTCGGCCGGCGCGTGCGCGTGCGCACCAGCGCGCCGATCGACGGGCGCCGCAGCTTCACCGGCGAGCTCGTCGGGGCCACCGACGAGCAGGTCACGGTCGCCACCGACGCCGGCGTCGTCGCGATCGCGTACGACGACATCCACCGTTCGAACCTCGTCGAGGAGTAGCAAGCATGTCGCGCGAGATCGTGGAGGCCATGCGGGCGCTCGCCGCCGAGAAGGGCATCAGCCCCGACCGGCTGATCACGGCGCTCGAGGACGCGCTCCTGTCGGCCTACAAGAAGCAGCCCGGCGCAGCGAAGTACGCGCGCGTCGAGCTCGACCCCGACACCGGCGACTACCGCGTGATCGAGCTCATCGTGCCCGAGCGCCTGGAGGCCCAGCTGATCGTCGAGACGATCGACGAGGGGACCTACCTCGACCCCGAGACCGGGGAGTACGTCGAGCCCCAGGAGCCGGAGATCGACCCGGAGAAGTTCGAGCTCTACCGGGACCAGATCGAGGAGCGCGACGTCACGCCCGACGACTTCGGGCGGATCGCGGCGCAGACGGCCAAGCAGGTGATCCTGCAGCGGATCCGCGAGGCCGAGCGCGACATGATGTACGAGGAGTACCGCGACCGCGTCGGCGAGCTCGTGACGGGCATCGTGCAGCAGTCCGACTCGCGCTACACGCTCGTGCAGCTGCGCGAGCGCGTCGAGGCGCTCCTGCCACGCTCCGAGCAGGTCGACGGCGAGCGCTACGACCACGGCCAGCGCGTGAAGGCCGTCATCAAGGAGGTCTCGCCCTCGACCAAGGGGCCGTCGATCATCCTCAGCCGCCGGGACCCCGAGCTCATCAAGAGCCTGTTCGAGCTCGAGGTGCCCGAGATCGCGGACGGGCTCGTCGAGATCGCGAACGTCGCGCGCGAGCCCGGCTACCGCTCGAAGATCGCGGTCGTCTCGTACGCCGACGGGGTCGATCCCGTGGGGGCGTGCGTCGGCCCGCGCGGCTCGCGCGTGCGGATGGTGGTCTCCGAGCTGCGCGGCGAGAAGATCGACATCATCCCGTACAACGACGAGCCGGCGCGCTTCGTCGCCAAAGCGCTGTCGCCGGCGCGCGTGCGCGAGGTGCTCGTCGACGACGAGGCCCGCCAGGCGACGGTCATCGTGCCCGACGACCAGCTCTCACTGGCGATCGGCCGCGAAGGCCAGAACGCGCGCCTGGCCGCGCGCCTGACCGGCTGGCGCATCGACATCCGCTCGGAGACCGAGTTCGCCGCCGACGCGGGGGAGAGCACGTACGAGGAGGAGGAGGCCGGCGGGCGCTGCGCTGCGGTGCTCACGAACGGACGGCGCTGCCCGAACGCGTCGCTCCCCGGGTCGGCCTATTGCGGCCTGCCCGCCCACCAGGCGCTCTCGCGCTTCACCGGCAGCTCGGTCGCCCTGATCGCCGGGCTGCCCGACGAGGAGGTCACGCAGCTGGCCGATCCGGACCTCAGCCAGGAGGACGTCGCGGGCATCGTCGCCCGCGCCGAGGCGGCGTACGCGGCGCACGAGGCCGAGGTCGCCGAGCGGGCCGCTCAGGAGGCGGCGGCCGCTGCCGCGGCTGCCGAGGAGGCCGCCGAGCTGGCCGTCCAGGGCGCCGGCGACGAGGAGGCGGCCGAGGTGGTCGCCGCCGACGACGAGGCTGGGGAGCCGGCGGCATAGCGCGCGTCGGGCACGTCCCCCAGCGGCGCTGCGTCGGCTGCGGCCGCACGGCCGCGAAGGCCGAGCTGCTGCGCGTCGCGGTGGCCGGCGGGCGAGCCGTCCGCGACCCGTCCGCGACGCTGCCGGGGCGCGGCGCCTACGTCTGCGACGCCGCCTGCGCGGCGGTCGCCGCCCGGCGCGGCGCGTTCGCGCGGGCGCTGCGCACCCGGGTCGAGATTTCCGCGGACTTCGTAGAATCGAGTTGAGTGGCCAAGAAGCGCGTACATGAGATCGCCAAGGAGCAGAACCTCCCGAGCAAGGAGGTTCTCGAGCGCCTGCGCGACGCCGGGATCGAGGTCACGGCGGCCGCCTCGAGCGTCGACGAGGCCACGGCGCTGCGCGCGCTGGGCGTGAACGGGGGCGCTGCGAAGTCCGCCGCCCCCGCTGCGCCGGCTCCGCGGGCTCCGAAGGCGCCCGCGACGCCGAAGGCGCCCGCGTCGCTCCGCCAGCCGGCCCAGCCGGCCCAGCCGCGCGCGGCCGCTGCGGCACCGAAGGCGCCCGAGCGCCGCGTGTTCGAGCCTGACGCGCCGCCGCCGGTTCCCGGCGGGCGGCGTGTCTTCGAGCCCGACGTGCCGCCGCCGCCGCGCCCGACGCGCCGCGGGGCCGCCCCGCAGGCGCCCGCGCCCCCGCCGCCCCGGCCGCGCCCCGGGGCCAGGACGAGCGACCTGCCCAGCGACCCGCGTACCGCCGCCCAGGCACCGGCACGGCCCGCGCCGGCCGGCCCCAAGATCATCGCCAAGCCCGAGCCCGCCCCGAGCGCCCCGGCCGCGCCGAAGGCCGCGGCGCCCGCCGCGCCGCCTGCTCCCGCGCCGCCGCGTCCGCGTCCGCGTCCGACGGGGGACTTCCCGGCGCCGCCCGCGCCCAAGCCGCGCGCGCCGCGGCCCGCTGCCCAGCCCGTGGCCGAGGCTCCGGCAGCCGCGCCCGAGGCGCCGGCGGCGGCGCAGCCCGACGCCGCAGCGCCGACCACCCCGGCGAGGATCGTCCCGCACGCCGAGCCACCGGCGCCCGGCCAGGGCC
This sequence comes from Solirubrobacteraceae bacterium, assembly GCA_035542555.1. Classification (GTDB taxonomy): domain Bacteria; phylum Actinomycetota; class Thermoleophilia; order Solirubrobacterales; family Solirubrobacteraceae; genus F1-60-MAGs163. Next base: position 11,824 of record DATKLF010000100.1, read on the forward strand.
CGAAGATCATCTCGGTCCCCGAGCCGCCCAAGAAGCCCAAGCGCGACGAGACCAAGACCGGCCCGACGCGGCCCGGCGGCCTGCGCGGCGGCCTGCGCGAAGGCGGTGCCGGCGCCGGCGGCAAGCGCCGCGTCGTCATCGACTCGCAGGCCTCCCGCCGGCCCGGCGGCCCCGGCGGGCCCGGCGGGCCGCCGGTCGGCGGGTTCCCGCAGCGCCGACCGCGCCGCCGCGGACGCCGGCGCTTCGAGGACACCGAGGTCCAAGAGCTCGACACCGCCGCGCAGAGCGCGACCGACGAGATCAAGATCGCGTCCGGCTCGACGGTGAAGGACGTCGCCGAGTACCTCGGCGTCGGTGTGCCGGAGGTCATCAAGCAGCTCATGACGATGGGCGAGATGGCCACGCTCACGCAGACGCTCTCCGACGAGGCGATCCTGATCCTCGCCGAGGCGCTCGGCAAGGAGGTCGAAGTCGTCGGCGCCGCCCAGGAGGACGAGCTCGAGCCGCAGTTCGAGGACGACGAGGCCGATCTCGCCCCGCGCCCGCCGGTGGTCACGATCATGGGCCACGTCGACCATGGCAAGACCTCGCTGCTCGACGCGATCCGCGAGTCGGATGTCGTCGCGGGCGAGGCAGGCGGGATCACGCAGCACATCGGCGCCTACCAGGTCCACCACAACGGCCACACGATCACGTTCCTCGACACGCCGGGCCACGAGGCGTTCACGGCGATGCGCGCTCGCGGCGCACGGGTGACGGACATCGCGGTCGTCGTCGTCGCCGCGGACGACGGGCCCAAGCCCCAGACCGACGAGGCGATCGACCATGCGAAGGCCGCCGAGGTCCCGGTGATCGTCGCCGTCAACAAGATCGACAAGGAGGGCGCGGACCCCACGCGCGTGCGCACCGAGATGACCACGCGCGGCCTGCAGCCCTCCGATTGGGGCGGCGACACCGAGTACGTCGACGTCTCGGCCAAGACGCACGTCGGCCTCGACGACCTGCTCGAGACGATCCTCGTGGTCAGCGAGCTCGAGGAGCTCAGGGCCAATCCCGGCGCCGAGGCCAGCGGCGTCGTCATCGAGTCCAAGCTCGACCCCGGCCGCGGCCCGGTCGTCACCGTGCTGATCCAGCGCGGGACGCTGCGCGTCGGCGACTCGCTCGTCGCCGGCCCGCACTGGGGAAAGGTCCGGGCGATGCACGACTACACCGGCGCGCGCACCGAGGAGGCCGGACCGGGCGACCCGGTCGAGGTGCTCGGCTTCGACGGCGTGCCCGACGCCGGCGAGCACGTGCGCGTGGTCGAGAGCGACCGCGTCGCCCGCCAGCAGGCCAACGAGCGCGCGATCCGCCTGAAGAACGAGGCGCAGGCCCGCCGCGCCGGCCGCAAGGTGTCGTTCGACGAACTCTTCCACGGCATCCAGGAGGGCGTCCTCAAGGACCTGAACCTCGTGCTGAAGGCGGACGTCTCGGGCTCCCTGGAGGCCTTCGAGGACGAGATCGCCAAGCTGCCGCAGGACGAGGTCGTCGTCAACATCATCCACAGCGGCGTCGGCGGCATCAACGAGTCCGACGTCATGCTCGCCGCCGCCTCCGACGCGGTGATCCTCGGCTTCAACGTGCGCCCCGTCGGCGACGCACGCGCGGTCGCCGAGCGCGAGGGCGTCGAGATCCGCACCTACTCGGTCATCTACAAGGCACTCGACGACCTGCGCGACGCGATGTCGGGCATGCTCGAGCCCGAGGAGGTCGAGGAGACGATCGGCCAGGCCGAGGTGCGCCAGACCTTCCGCGCCTCGCGCGTCGGCACGATCGCGGGCTGCCACGTCACCGAGGGGAAGATCACGCGCAACGCCCGCGTGCGGGTCGTCCGCGATGGCACGGTGATCTACGAGACGACGCTGGCCAGCCTCAAGCGCTTCAACGACGACGTGCGCGAGGTCGCAGCCGGCTTCGACTGCGGCATCGTCCTCGCGAACTTCCAGGACGTCAAGGAGGGCGACGTCCTGGAGGCCTTCGAGACGCGCAAGGTCGAGCGCGAGCTTGGGTGATGACGCGGTGGGCGCGTACGCGGCCCTGCTGCTGGTCCACCTGCACCTGCCCTCGGCGGGCAGCCTGAAGGCCAAGCGCAGCGAGGTGCAGTCGGTCAAGGCGCAGCTCCACGGCCGCCATGGGCTCACGGTCGCCGAGGTCGGCCACCAGGACACCTGGCAGCGTTCGACCCTCGCGGCAGCGCTGACCGGCGGGTCCGCCGGGACGCTCGAGGCGTCCGTCGACCGAGTCGTGCGGTGGCTGGAGGACCGCTTTCCCGAGGGCGTGCGCGTGGAGCGCATGCTGGTGTCGTTCGAGGACCTGCGCGGGCTAGGATGAGCGGCGCACGGATGCGGCGGGTCGACGAGGCGGTCCGAGAGGTCCTCGCCGACGCGATCGCCAGGCACGTGAAGGATCCCCGCGTGGGTTTTGTGACGGTCACCGACGTCAACACCAGTCCGGACCTGCGCCATGCGCGGGTGCATGTGAGCGTCCTGGGCGACGAGGAGGCCCGCGAGGCATGCCTGGACGGGCTGCGCTCCGCGCACGGGATCCTGCAGCGCGAGGTCGGTCATCAGCTGCGCATGAAGCGCACGCCGACGCTCGACTTCGAGCTCGACGACACGGCGCTGCGCGCCGCCCGCCTCGAGCGGCTCATGCGGGAGCCCGGCGACCGCCGCGAGGAGGCCGAGTGAGCGCGACACACCCGACGGCGACCGAGCCCCGCGAGCGGGTGCTCGACGCGCTGCGCACCGGCGAGCGCTTCGTGCTGCTCACCCATGAGCATCCCGACGGCGACGCGCTCGGGTCGCTGACGGCGATGCACGGGATCCTCTCGGCGCTCGGCAAGGACGCGCTGATGTTCGTCAGCTCCGCCGAGTTCCCGCTGCCCTACGAGTACCGCTGGATGGACCTGGCCGGCGTGACCTCGGACGTCCCCGACGACGTCGAGGGCCGCACGATCGTCTTCCTGGACTGCGGGAACATCGACCGCAACCCGGTCGAGGCGTTCCGCCGCGAGGGCGCCGAGATCCTGAACATCGACCACCACCACGACAACACCCGCTTCGGCACGGTCAACCTCGTCGTGGAGGACGCGTCGTGCACCGCCGAGATCGTGTGGGACCTCATGCGCAGCCTCGGCGTCGCGCCCACGCGTGAGATCGCCGAGTCGCTCTACGTCGGGCTGATCACCGACACCGGCCGTTTCATGTACGAGAACACCGGTGCGGTCGCGCACGTGATGGCGGCCGAGCTGATCGAGGCGGGCGTCGACGTGACCAGGATCTACCGGCGGATCTACGAGGGCTGGCCGGAGCCGAAGCTGCGCCTCTTCGCGCTCGCGCTGACGCGCACCTCGCGCTACTGCGGCGGAGCGCTGACGATGACCCAGCTCAGCGCGGAGGACTTTCGCCAGACGGGGGCCGAGGAGAGCTACACCGAGGGGATCGTGGACCGCCTGCGCGCGGTCGACGGCACGAAGGTCGCCGTGCTCGCGCGCGAGCTGCTCGACGGCAGCGGGCGCTGGAAGGTCTCGCTGCGCTCCGCCGACGGCGACGTCGACGTCTCGGTGATCTCGCGCGCCGGGGGCGGGGGAGGCCACAAGGCGGCCGCCGGCTTCTCGACGGCGCTCTCGCCAGCCGAGCTGGTGAGCTTCCTGCGCGATCAGACGGCCGCGCAGCTCTGATCCGGTGGACGGGATCGTCCTCGCGGACAAGCCCGCCGGCCGCACCTCGTACGACATCACGACGATGGTGCGCCGCGGCCTCGGGGTGCGCAAGGCGGGCCACGCGGGCACGCTCGACCCCTTCGCGACCGGCCTGCTGATCGTGCTCGTCGGCCGCGCGCGGCGCGTGCAGCGCTTCTTCACCGCGCTCCCCAAGGAGTACGAGGCGGTCGCGCGGTTCGGCGCGGTCTCCACGACCGGCGACCCCGACGGCGAGATCGCGGTCACCGGCGCCCCGGCGCCTGCCGAGCTGAAGCTGCCGACCGGCCGGATCCGTCAGCGCCCGCCGGCCTACAGCGCCGTCCACGTCGACGGCACCCGCGCCTACGAGCGTGCGCGGCGCGGCGAGGACGTCCTCGTGCCCGAGCGCGAGGTCACCGTGTACGAGTTCGAGGAGCTCTGGCGCGAGGGCGATCGCGTCGGCCTGCGGATCGTCTGCTCGTCCGGGACGTACGTGCGCAGCCTCGTGGCCGACCTCGGCGATGCCTACACGCAGGAGCTGCGCCGCACGCGCGTGGGCCCGCTGCGCGTCGAGGACGCCGACCCGCAGGTCGTGGTCCCGCTGCAGGAGGCGCTCGGGTTCTTCGCGGCGCTCCGCCTGGAGGGGGAGACCGCGCGCCGCGCAGCCCACGGCGTCGCGATCGAGCCGCCACGTGCCCCCGAGCCCCCGAGCCCGGGGTGGACGGTCCCGGACGGCCCTCGCGAGGTGCTGCTGCTCGACGACGGCGGCCCGATCGCGCTCGCCGAGCCGCGGCAGGGCGGCGTGCTCAAGCCCGTCGTAGGGTTCCGGGCGTGAGGATCACCCAGCTGCCAGACGTCGCCCCGCGCCCACGGCGCGTCGCCGTCGGGACGTTCGACGGCGTCCACCTCGGCCATCGCGAGGTCATCGCCGGCGCCGACACGGTCCTGACGTTCGATCCGCACCCCCTGTCGGTCGTCGCCCCCGGCAACGAGCCCAAGCTGCTGACCACGCTCCCGCGCAAGGCCGAGCTCATCGCGGGACTCGGTGTCGAGGAGCTCGTGATCATCCCGTTCGATCATGAGTTCTCGGCACGCAGCGCGCAGGACTTCCTCGACCGCGTGCTCGTCGACGCGCTGAGCGCCACGCGGGTGAGCGTCGGCGAGAACTTCCACTTCGGCCACCGCGCACAGGGCAACCCCGAGGTCCTGCGCGCCGACCCGCGCTTCGAGACGCGCGTCGTCCCGCTGCTCGAGGTGGACGGCGAGATCGTCAGCTCGAGCCACATCCGCGGCCTCGTGCTCGGCGGCGCGATCGAATATGCCTGCCGCCTGCTCGGCGAGCCGTACGTGGTGGACGGCCCGGTGGTGCACGGCGACGCCCGCGGCCGCTCGCTGGGATATCCGACCGCAAACCTCGTGCCCCGCGAGGAGTGCTGCACGCCCGGCCACGGCGTCTACGCCTGCCGCGCGCGCACCGGAGATGGCGCCTGGCACACCGCGGCCGTGAACGTCGGCGTGCGACCCACCTTCGACAGCGGCCTGGGCGAGCTCATCGAGGCGTATCTGCTCGACTTCGACGGCGACCTGTACGGGACCGAGCTGCGCGTGCAGTTCCTCAAGCGCCTGCGCGGCGAGCGCCGCTTCACCGGCGCCGCTGCGCTGACCGAGCAGATGGCCGCCGACGTGGACGCGGCGCGCGCGGTCGCCGGAGCCGCGTCGTGAGGCGTGCTGCTACCGTTTCTCGCCGCACATGACGACGCTTTCGCCCGAGAAGACCCGTGAGATCGTCGCCCGCTTCGGGGCGAGCGAAGCCGACACGGGCAACACGCGCGTGCAGGTCGCGCTGCTGACGCAGCGCATCAATGACCTCACCGAGCACCTGCGCGAGCACAAGAAGGACCACGCCTCGCGGCGCGGCCTGCTGATGCTCGTCGGTCGTCGCCGGCGCCTGCTGAACTACCTGCAGCGCAGCGACCTCGAGGCCTACCGCGGCCTCGTCCGCGAGCTCGGCCTGCGCAAGTAGCCGTGGCGATCATCGCGCCGGGCACCCCGGTCCCGCCGTTCGAGCTGCGGGCGGAGGACGGCTCCGCGTTCACGAGCGCCGACCTGCAGGGCCGCACGACGGTCCTCGTCTTCTACCCGTTCGCGTTCAGCCCGGTCTGCACCGACCAGTTCCAGATCTACGAGGAGGCGCTCGACGAGATCCGCGCGGCGGGCGCGGACATCTACGGTGTCTCGACCGACTCCCTGTACGCGCAGACGGCCTTCCGCGAGCGGCTCGGCGTCACGATCCCGCAGCTGAGCGACTTCGAGCCCAAGGGTGCCGCGTCGCGCGCCTTCGGCGCCTACTTCGAGCCCGGCGGGATGACGAATCGCGCGATCGTCGTCGTCGGCCCCGACGGCGTCGTCACCGCCAGCTGGCTCGGCGAGAACCCCGGGGTGCTGCCCGGCGTGAACATCGTCTTCGACCTGCTCGCCGCCGGTCAGCCCGGCACTTAGAAGGCCTTTCGAAAAGCCGCGCGGCGTGGATGCGGGCATCCGCGGCGTCGTGCGCCACTCGGCCGCTCGCCGATGCAACCAGCATCGGCTCCGCGACCGCGCGCCGCCCGCCATCCACGGCTGCTCCGCCCCACGCCCCGCGGCTCATTCCGAAACACCTTCTTAGCCCACCGGCGACGTCGCGGCGCGTTGTGCCGCCAGCAGCGGCCCGATGACCTGCTCGCGGTGGTCGAAGATCGCCGCCACGTCGCGGGCCACGAACATGCGGTGTGCGAGCGCTCCGAGCGGGCCGAGGCCCACCGCGTAGCGCACCGTGTCGGTCATCCGCGTGCGCCCGCCGGCGACGGCCTCGAACTCGTGCGTGTGGTGCCAGAGGGCGTACGGCCCGCGCAGCAGCACGTCGACGAAGCGCTCCGGCGGCGTCCAGTCCTGGATCTGCGTTCGCCAGCGGACCGGCACGCCGTGCACCCGCAGGCGGTACTCGATGAGCGTCCCGGCACGCATCGTGATCGGCGGCGGCGTGACGATGGTGAACCGCAGCAGCGGCGGCGTGATCGCCTCGAGGTTGTGGGCGTCGGCGAAGAAGGGGAAGACCTCCTGCGGTGTGCCGTCGACCACCTGCTCGCGCCGCAGCGTATGGATGCGCATCACCGTTGTACGGCGCGACGCGGACCGCGGATCGTAGGGTGGCCGGATGCGCGAGCTGACGAGCGCCCCCGTGCCGCCTCCGGCCCCGGACGACCACGTGCGCGGGGCCGCCGGTGCGCCGCTCGTGATCGTCTTCGCCGACTTCACGTGCCCGCGCTGTGCGCTGACGGCGGTGCGCCTGCGCGAAGCGCCGGTTCGCACGTGCTACCGGCACTTCGTGCTGCGCGCGCGCAACCGGCGGGCGCTGCCGTCCGCGCTGGCCGCCGAGGCGGCAGGGCGCCAGGGAGCCTTCTGGGCCTTCCACGATGCGCTCTTCGCCGATCAGGGGCGCCTGGAGGACCCGCACCTGTGGGCGCTCGTGGAGCGTCTCGGTCTGGACCTCGATCGCTTCGAGGCCGACCGGCGCGATCGGTCGCTGCGCGAGCGGGTCGAGCGCGACACCGCGCAGGCGCTGCGCGCCGGCGCGGCGACGACGCCGGCGCTGCTGGTCGCCGGCGAGCTGCATCAGGGGGCGCCCACGTCCGAATTCCTCGCTGCGGCCGGCCGGCCCGGCTAGGATGGAGGCGTTCGGATACAGACAGAAGCGATGCAACGGGCCGTGGGATCCGAAGACGGCTCGCGAAAGAGGGTTCACAACTTCATGAGCACGCAAGCCGTGACCACGGTCTCCGTCGAGATCGCGGGCTCCGAGATCTCCTTCGAGACCGGGAAGATGGCCAAGCAGGCCGGCGGCGCAGTCGTCGTCCGCCAGGGCGACACGATGGTGCTGTGCACCGCCACGGTCGGCAACCTGCGCGACGTCGACTTCCTCCCGCTGACGGTCGACGTCGAGGAGCGCATGTACGCCGCGGGCAAGATCCCCGGCTCGTTCTTCAAGCGCGAGGGCCGCGCCGGCGAGAAGAGCACGCTGACGGCGCGCATGATCGACCGCCCGATCCGCCCCCTGTTCCCCAAGGGCTGGCACTACGAGACGCAGCTCGTCGCGCTGCCGCTGAGCATCGACCACGTGCACTCGTACGACATCCTCGCGATGAACGGCGCGTCCGCCGCGCTGATGATCTCCGAGGTCCCGCTGCCGACGCCCGTGGGCGCCGTGCGCATCGGCAAGGTCGACGGCAACTTCGTCGTCAACCCGCCCGAGGAGTCGCTGCTGAGCGAGACCGACCTCGACCTCGTGGTGGCGGGCACCGACGAGGCGATCCTCATGGTCGAGGCCGGGGCGAGTGAGATCTCCGAGGCCGAGATCCTCGACGCGCTCGACATCGCCCACGGCGAGATCAAGAAGCTCTGCGCGCTGCAGCGCGACCTGGCGGCCAAGGCCGCGAAGGAGAAGATCGTCGTCGAGGCCCCGACCATCGACGACTCGCTGCTCGCCGCGATCCGCGCCTCGCACGGCGCGGACATCGACGCGGCCACGCAGGTCGAGGACAAGCTCGCGCGCCAGGCGGCCACGGAGGCCGTGCAGGAGGCTGTCGCCGAGCACCACGCCGGTGACCCGGAGGCCGCCGACTACGCGGCCAAGCGCGCCGCCGCGCTCGCCGCGTTCGCGAGCCTGGAGAAGTCGACGATCCGCAACCGGATCGCCGTCCAGAAGAAGCGGCCCGACGGGCGCTCGGCCGACGAGATCCGCCCGATCTCGATCGAGGTCGGCGTCGCGCCGCGCACGCACGGCTCGGCGCTCTTCACGCGCGGGCAGACGCAGGCGATCTCGGTCGCCACGCTGGGCACGCTCAAGGAGGAGATGCGCCTCGACACGCTCGGGCTGGAGAAGAGCCGCTACTACTGGCACCACTACAACTTCCCGCCGTTCTCCGTGGGCGAGGCCGGCTTCATGCGCGGGCCCAAGCGCCGCGACATCGGCCATGGCGCGCTTGCCGAGCGGGCGCTCGTACCGGTCGTCCCGACGACCGACGAGTTCCCCTACACGATCCGCGTCGTCTCGGACATCCTGGAGTCCAACGGCTCCTCGTCGATGGCATCGGTCTGCGGATCCTCGCTGTCGCTGATGCAGGCCGGCGTGCCGATCACGGCGCCCGTCGCGGGCATCGCGATGGGCCTCATCAAGGAGGGCGAGGACTACATCGTCCTGACCGACATCGCCGGCGTCGAGGATCACCTCGGCGACATGGACTTCAAGGTCGCCGGCACCACCGAGGGGATCACCGCGATCCAGATGGACATCAAGATCTCGGGCCTGACCTTCGAGATCATGCGCGATGCGCTCGCGCAGGCCCGCGATGCGCGCCTGAACATCCTGGGCCAGATGCGCCAGGTGATCGCCGAGCCCAGCGCCGAGCTCTCGCCGCACGCCCCGCGCATCATCCAGGTGCAGATCGACCCCTCGCAGATCGGCCTGCTGATCGGCAAGGGCGGCGAGACGATCCGCGGGCTCTCCGAGGAGTTCGAGTCCCAGATCGACGTCAACGACGATGGCGCCGTGCTGATCTATTCGGCCAACGGCGAGCTGGGCGAGGCGCTGGCCGAGCGGATCCGCTCGATGATGAAGGAGGTCGAGGTCGGCGACGAGTACATCGGCAAGGTCGTCAAGACGACGACCTTCGGCGCGTTCGTCGAGCTCTCCAAGGGCACCGACGGCCTGCTGCACATCTCCAACGTCGCACCCGGCCGGCGCGTCGAGAACGTCGAGGAGGTCCTCAGCCGCGGCGACGAGATCGCCGTGAAGGTCGTCGAGGTCGACCGCGAGCGCGGCCGGATCGGGCTGCGGCTCTCCGACGACCCGTCGATCGCCGGGAAGTCGACCGAGGAGCTCGCCACGCTCGCCCCGGCAGGTGGCGGGGACCGCGGGCCGCGGCGCGACCGCAACGGCGGGCGCGGCGGCGAGCGCGGCGACCGTGGCGGTCGAGGCGAGCGCGGCTCGGGCCGCCCGCGGCACCGGCGCGGCGACAGCGATCCCGATCGCGGCTGAGCCGGAGGAGGTCGTGGCCCCGGGTCACTGCCTCACCACCCTGGAGTCCGGGGTCCGGGTCGTGACGGAGGCGATGCCCTCCGTCCGGTCCGTGGCCCTGGGCTTCTTCGTCGGCACGGGATCCTCAATGGAGGACGAGCCCGCCGCCGGCTGGTCGCACCTGCTCGAGCACATGCTCTTCCGCGGCACCGACCGCTACGCCTCGCTGGAGATCGACCAGCTCTTCGACGGCATGGGCGCGGAGCTCAACGCCGGCACCGGCAAGGAGTCGACATCGATCTACACCCGGGTGCTCGACGTGCACCTGGAGCGCGCCTTCGACGTGATGGCCGACATGGTCTGGCGCCCGCGGATCGAGCAGCACGAGCTCGAGGCCGAGGGCCGGATCGTCGTCGAGGAGATCGCGATGTACGAGGACGATCCGACCGACCTGGTCTTCGACGTCCTCGGCGAGGCCGTCTTCCCCGGCCACCCGCTGGGGCGCCCGGTGATCGGCACGCGCGACAGCGTCCGCGCAGCGGACGCCAAGGCGCTGCGGGCGTTCCACGGCGAGCGCTACGCCCCGGGCGACCTCGTCGTCGCGGCCGCCGGCTCGGTCGACCACGATGAGCTCGTGCGGCTCGTGCGCGGCGCCCAGGGTGCCGACAGCCCCGGGCGCCGGGCGCCCGCCGCGCCGGCGGCCGGCGACGACGCGGATTCGGTGCTGCGCTTCGTCACCCGCGACACCGAGCAGTACCACGTCGCGCTCGGCGCGCCCGGGATCGCCCGTGACGATGAGCGTCGCTACGCGTTGCGCGTGCTGGACACCGTGCTCGGCGGCACGTCCTCGTCGCGGCTCTTCCAGGAGGTCCGCGAGCGCCGCGGTCTTGCCTACAGCGTCTTCTCCTTCCACCAGTCGTTCGCCCACACCGGCCAGGTCGGCATCTACCTCGGCACCCAACCCGAGAACGTCGAAGTCGGGCTGCGCGTCATCGGCGAGGAGCTCGACCGCCTGCGCCGGGACGGCATGGCCCCGGACGAGCTGGCGCGCGCCAAGGAGCACGCCCAAGGCCGCCTGGTGCTGGCCCTGGAGTCGACCTCGTCGCGGATGAGCCGCCTCGGCGGGGCGGTGCTCGCCGGGCTGCCGGTGCTGAGCGTCGACGAGCTGATCGAGCGCGTGGACGCGGTCAGCGCCGACGACGTCGACGGCCTCGTGCGCGAGCTGTACGCGCCCGAGCGCATCAGCGCCGCGGGCGTCGGCCCGCGCGAGGACGTCCTGCGCCGCGCGCTGGAACCGGTCGCGCCGGTGCTCGCCGGGGTCGCCTGATGACCGCGCCGATCCGCGTCGCGGTCGCCGGCGCCGCCGGGCGGATGGGGCAGACGGTCTGCGCCGCCGTCGAGGCCGCCCCGGACATGGAGCTCACGGGGCGCGCCGATCCGGCGCTCGGCACGTCGCTCGCCGACGTGCTCGGCGACGCGGACGTCGTCGTGGACTTCACCACACCTGGCAGCGCGCTCGAGAACGCGCTGCAGTGCGTGCGCGCCGGGGTCCACGTCGTGATCGGCACGACCGGCTTCGACCCCGAGCCGCTGCGCGCCGAGCGCGGGGCCAACGTGGTCATCGCACCGAACTTCGCGATCGGCGCGGTGCTCATGATGCGTTTCGCGGTGCAGGCCGCCGAGCACTTCGAGAAGGCCGAGATCATCGAGCTGCACCACGACCGCAAGCTCGACGCGCCGAGCGGCACCGCGGCCCGCACCGCGAGCCTCATGGCGCCGGCGCTCGGCGCCGACGTCCCGATCCACTCGGTCCGCCTGCCGGGCCTGGTGGCCCATCAGGAGGTCATCTTCGGCGGGCTGCAGGAGACGCTGACGATCCGGCACGACTCGCTCGGCCGCGAGTCGTTCATGCCCGGCGTGCTGCTCGCGGTGCGGCGCGTGGGGACGCTCGAGACCTCGCCCGTCATCGGGCTCGAGCACCTGCTGTGAGGCTGCGGCGCGCGGGCGCCGAGGACGCCGGGCCGATCGCCGGGATCGCCGTCCGCGCCTGGTGGCACTCGCACCGGGACTTCGTCTCGGCGCAGGCGCTGGCCGAGCGCACCGTGGAGGCGCAGACCGCGCGCTGGGCCGCCCGGCTCGCGGAACCCGAGCGCGAGGTCTGGGTCGCGGTCGCCGGTGGGCGCGTCGCCGGATACGCCGCCGTCGGCCCTTGCGCCGACCCGGACGCCGCGCCGGCGAGCGGCTCGCTCGACGCGCTCTACGTCGACCCGCCCGCTCAGGGCGCGGGGCTCGGGACGCACCTGCTCCAGCACGCCGTCGCGCGCCTGCGCGCGCGTGGCCTGCGGCGGGCCACGCTCTGGGTGTTCGAGCAGAACGACCAGGCGCGCGCGTTCTACGAGCGCCACGGCTGGGTTCTCGACCCGGACGGGGCCGGGAACGAGCCCGAGGCGTGGGATGAGCCGGCGGTGCGCTACCGCCTGTGCTGATCGCGGTCACCGACCATGCCGCCGCCCGGCGTGCCGCCCGTCGGCCGGTCGAGGCGCTACCGTCGGGTCGTCGTCGTACCCGGAGGCCGGATGCCATGATCCACGTGCTCGTCATCGCGAACCGCACCATCGACGCGCCAGCGCTGCTGATGGCGCTGCGCCGACGGGCCGAGCGCGAGCAGGTGCGCTACACCCTTCTCGTTCCGGCCCGCGACGCGGACGCCGTGCGCGAGCGCCTCGACGCCGCGGTCGCGACGCTCGAGAGCTGGAGCATCCAGGCTGCGGGCAAGACCGGTACCGAGGACCCCGTCGTTGCGGCGCAGGAGGAGTACGACAACACCCGCTACGACGAGATCCTCGTCGTCACCCTTCCGGGTGAGGCCTCGATCTGGCTCCAGCACGGGGTCCCGGCCCGCGTGCAGCACGCGACAGACGCTGTGGTGCACCACATCACGGTCCCGGCCGAGCAGGCGGCGCCGACGAGCGGGCCCCAGCTGCCGCCGCCGCACGAGAAGGTGCTCGAGGGCATGCTCGGCCTGCTGAAGGTCGACACGAATCGGGTCGGTCACCCCTACGGCTGACCTCAGCCGGCGACCAGGCGCGCCAGGCGTGTGTGGCGCCGCCCGGTGTCGACGCGCGCCAGCGCGGTGCGCAGCGCATCCGGCTGCACGACCAGGACGCAGACGCGCTCGGCCCGTGTGACGGCCGTGTACAGGAGGTTGCGCGTCAGCAGCACGTGGTGGCCGCGAAAGACCGGCACGACGACCGCGGGGGCCTGGCTGCCCTGCGCCTTGTGCACGGTGATCGCGTGCGCGAGGCGCAGCGTGCCGAGCTCGTCCGTTCCGAGCGCGATGCGCCGGCCGTCGTCGCACGCCAGCAGCACGCGGTCGCGCTCGCGGTCGTGGTGCGCGAGCACGCCGAGCTCGCCGTTCATGAGCTCGCGCTCGTGGTCGTTGCGCGTCTGGATGACGCGGTCGCCGACGCGCAGCACCGTCCCCGGGATCGGCGCCCCGCCGGGGTTCAGGCGCGCGCGAAGCGCCGCGTTGAGCGCGTCCACCCCGACCGGGCCGCGATGCATGGGGGAGAGCACGAGCACGTCGCAGATCGCCTGCAGGCCGTAGTGCGCGGGCAGCCGCTCGGCGGCGAGGCCGACGACCTCCTCGAACATCGCCTCCGGCGCCTCGTGCGCGATCACGAAGAAGTCCCGCAGATCACCCGGACCCGCGTGGGCCGGCGGCGGCTCGCCGGCGTTGATCGCGTGCGCGGCGCGCACGATCAGCGAACGCGCGGCCTGCCGGAAGATCTCGGTGAGCCGCACGGTCGGGACGACCCCGGAGGCGATGAGGTCCTGCAGCACGCGCCCCGGCCCGACCGGGGCCAGCTGGTCGACGTCCCCGACGAGCAGGACGTGCGTCCGCGGGCCGACCGCCCCGAGCAGCGCGTCGGCGAGCCCCACGGAGAGCATGCTCGCCTCGTCGACGACGAGCACGTCGGCGCCCGGGATCGGATCCTCGGGGCCGCGCTCGAAGCCCTCGCCGGGCACCCAGCCCAGCAGGCGGTGGATCGTCGTGGCCTGAGCGCCGGTCGCCTCGCCCAGGCGTCGCGCCGCCTTGCCCGTCGGCGCGCACAGCCGCACGCTGCGCCCGCCCGAGCGCACGAGGTCCACGAGCGCGCGCATCGTCGCCGTCTTGCCGGTGCCCGGGCCGCCGGTGAGGATCGCCAGGCGGCTGGCGAGCACCGCGTCGACGACGGCCCATTGCGCGTCGGTGGGCGCGAAGTCGCCATCGACTGGGCGTTCGACGCGGGCGAGGCGCAGCGGCGCGTCGTCCTCGACGAGCGCCCGCACGCGCGCGGCCAGGCGGCGCTCGAGCCGGTCCATCGCGGGGTCGGCCACGAGGTCGCCGTCGGCGACGAGCCGCCCGCGCGCCACGAGGTCGTCGATGCGCCCGGCGACGTCCGCGCCCAGCAGGGCTCGCGCACGGCGCGCGAGCTCCGCCCGGGGGAGCAGGCAGTTCCCGTCCTGGCCGGCCTCCTCGAGCGCGTGCAGGACGCCCGCATCCAGGCGTTCCGGCGCGTCGGCACCGGTGCCGAGCGCGCGGGCCAGGGCGTCGGCGGTCGCGAACCCGACGCCGTCGACCTCGGCGGCGGCGTAGGGCTCGGCCCGCAGCCGGTCGATCGCCTCGGGCCCGAAGGCGCGCTCGATGCGCGAGGCCGCGGCGGCCGGGACCCCGTGCTCGGAGAGGAACAGGCGCAGCGCGCGGCGGCCGCGCAGGCGCTCCCAGGAGCGCACGGCCGCGCCGATGCGGGCCGGGCCGATGCCGGGAACCTCGCGCAGCCGGGCGCGCGGGTCGCGGTCCACGATCTCCAGGACGTCCGGGCCGTGGTGGTCGAGCAGCCAGGCGGCGCCGCTCGGGCCGACGTGCCGGACGCCGGCGAGCACGTTCAGGAGCGCCGCCTCGCTGGCGGGCTCGGCCGAGCGCACGCGCTCGACCTCGAACCGCCACCCGTGCCGGGCGTGGCGCCGCCACGACCCTTCGACGTCGACCACCTCGCCCTCGTGCAGGTGGTCCAGCGTCCCGGTGAGCGTCACCTCCTCACCGTCGTCGGTCAGCGCCGCGACGACCGCGAAGCCGCCCTCGGGTGCGCTCCAGCGCAGCGCCATCACCTCCGCGCACACGCTGCGCGCCGACGGGTCGGCCGGGGCTCCGGCCTCCTCGCGCGCGGTCGCGGCGGGCCGGAACGGGGGCATGGAACCAGTGTGCAGCGGCGGGCGGACACACGCGCAGCGCCCGGCGGCGGGTCCCGGCCGCGATCGGAGATCCACTAGGCTCAGCACGTGGCCTTCCTCGGCGCCATCCTGACCGCCATCGTCACGCCGTTCGACAGCGACATGCGCGTCGACGAGGAGGCGTTCGTGGCGCTGATGCACCACCTGGCGGCCAACGGCTCGGACGGGTTCATCGTCGCCGGGACGACCGGGGAGGCGGCCACGCTCACCGACGAGGAGCACTTGGGCCTCATCGAGCTGGCCGTGCGCGAGCGTCCGCCGGGCGTGTCGATCACCGCCGGGGTCGGCTCGAACGACACGCGCCACGCGGTGCGCCTGACCGCCAGCGCCTGCGAGCTGGGGGTCGATGCGCTGCTGTCGGTCAACCCGTACTACAACCGGCCCAACCGGCGCGGGATCCTCGCGCACTACCGCGAGGTCGCGCGCGCCGCCGACCGGCCGATCCTGCTCTACAACATCCCCCAGCGCACCGGCTCGGACATGCCGAACGACCTGTTGGCCGAGCTCGCGCAGCTCGACCACATCCAGGGCGTCAAGCAGGCCAACAACGAGAACCTCGCGCTGGTCGACGGCCTGCAGCTCTACGCGGGCAACGACGACGTGCTCGCGCGCGTGCTCGACATGGGGGGCGCCGGGGGCATCCTCACCGCCAGCCACTTCGTCGGGCCCGAGATGCAGCGGATGGTCGCCGAGCCCGACGAGCGCGCGGCGATCGACGCGAGCCTGCAGGATCTCTTCGCCGCGCTCGGGGTCGGGCCGCTCGCGATGACGATCAAGGCCGGCCTGGCGCTGCTCGGGCGCCCGGTGGGGATCCCGCGCCTGCCGCTGGTGGAGGCGAGCGCCGAGGAGGTCGAGATCGTGCGCGGCGCCCTGGTCCGGCACGGCCTGCTGGAGACCGCACAGGCCTGATGAGCGCCGGGACGATGCGCGTCCTGCCGCTCGGCGGGATCGGCGAGATCGGCAAGAACATGACGGTCCTCGAGTACGAGGACCGTCTGCTGATCGTCGACGTCGGGCTGCGCTTCCCGACGGCGGAGATGGTCGGCATCGATCTCGTGCTCCCCGACTTCTCCTTCCTGCGCGGGCGCGTCGACGACATCGAGGGCATCGTCATCACCCATGGCCACGAGGACCACCTCGGGGCGCTGCCGTGGGTGCTGCGCGAGCTGCGCGGCGACGGCGAGCTGCCACCGATCTTCGGGGCGCCGCTGACGATGGCGATGGCCCGCTCCAAGCTCGACGAGCACCGGCTGCGCGACCTCGAGATCGAGGACGTCAAAGCCGGCGAGCACCTCGAGCTCGGCCCGTTCGACGTCGAGCTCATCCACATGACGCACTCGATCCCGGACGCCGTGGCGGTCGCCGCAACGACCGACCTGGGCACCGTGCTGGTCACCGGCGACTACAAGTTCGACCAGACTCCCGTGGACGGCAAGCCCGCCGACGTCGCACGCCTGGCGCAGCTCGGGGCCCAGGGGCTGCTGCTGCTCTGCGGGGACTCGACGAATGCCGACCGGCCCGGCTTCAGCCCCAGCGAGTCCGGCGTCGGGCCGCACCTCGAGCAGGCCTTCGCCCGCTGCGACGGGCGGATCGTCGTCACCTGCTTCGCCTCGAACATCCACCGCGTGCAGCAGGTCGTCGACGCCGCCGACCAGCTCGGACGCAAGGTCGCGCTGCTCGGCCGCTCGATGCGCAAGAACATCAACATCGGGCGCTCGCTGGGCCACATCGACGTGCCGGAGGGCATGCTCGTCCAGCCGCGCGAGATCGACAGCTTCCCCGACGACCGGCTCGTGATCGTGTCGACCGGCTCGCAGGGCGAGCCGCTCAGCGCGCTGCGGCGCATGGCTTTCCACGACCACCCGCAGGTCGAGCTGCGCCGCGGCGACACGATCGTCTTCGCGGCCACGCCGATCCCGGGCAACGAGCGCGCGGTGAACGAGACGATCGACCGCCTGTTCCACATCGGCACGAACGTCATCACCGCCGCGGACGCGCCGATCCACGCCTCCGGGCACGGCTACGCCGAGGAGCTGAAGCTGATGCTCAACCTCACCCGGCCGCGCTACGTGATGCCCTTCCACGGCGACTACAAGCGGCTCGAGCTGCACGGCGCGCTGGCCGAGGCCGTCGGCGTCCCGCCGGAGCACATCTTCAAGGGCGAGAACGGGCTGCCGCTCGAGCTGAGCGCGACGGGCGCGCGCTTCGGCAGCCCGGAGCGCGCCGGCATGGTGTTCGTCGACGGCGTCGAGATCGGCGATGTCGCAGACGTCGCCCTGCGCGACCGGCGCATGCTCAGCGCCGACGGCATCTTCGTCGTGGTCGCGACGATCTCCGAGCAGGACGGCACGTCCGTCGCCGAGCCTGAGGTGATCTTCCGCGGCGTGCCGTTCCCCGACGAGGCCGAGCAGCTCCTCGACGACATCCGCGACACGGTCGACGCCTCGCTCGCGCGCGCGGCGGGGGAGGGCGTGCACGAGATCGACGTCATCCAGGGCATGCTCCACGACGATCTTGCGCAGCTCGTCTACGAGCGCCTGCGCCGCCGGCCGATGGTGCTGCCGGTCGTGGTCGAGGTCTGAGCGCCCGCCGCCGGCACTGTCGCGTCACGGCGCGTACGCGTGCGGTGGGCTCAGACCGGGCACCAAGGAGAAGCGGTCCGTGCCGCGCGTCCGTATGGCGGGCTCGCGGGGTCAAGCCCCACGGTGGGCAGGCTTGCGGACACCACACGTCCGACATCCGGCCCACCAGTGCCAGCGCGAGGCTCAAGCTTCGCGGTGGGCGGGATCGAGGACGCCGGGCGTCCGCGATCCGGCCCACCACCGCAGCGCGAGCGGTCGATGCCGGGCGACGAGGTCCCCGACCCTCGAAGCCGACCGGCTCACGCTCCCGCGGCTATGCCCGCCGCGACGGGCGCAGCCGGATGCCCCGCCGCGCGAAGGCGGCGGCGCGGCGCGTCGTCGGGGCGCCGGCCGTCGGGGCGACCTCGCCGTGCTCGTGCTCGTCGGTCGGCGGCTCGGGCTCGGCGTCGACGCGCGGCAGGCGCACGACGAAGCGTGCTCCCGGGTGCGCGTCCTCCAGCTCCACCTCGCCGCCGTGGCTGTGTGCGACCGCACGTACGATCGCCAGGCCGAGCCCGGTGGACTTTCCCCGGTCGCCACCGGCGCGCACGAACCGGTCGAAGATCTTCTCGCGCATCTCCGGCGGCACGCCCGGGCCGTCGTCCTCGACGACGATCACCGCGTCCGCGCCGTCGGCGCGCACGGCGACGCGCACGGTCGTCCCCGGCGGCGTGTGGTTGACCGCGTTCTCGATGAGGTTCAGAACGAGGCGGTGCAGCTCGTCGCGCGCCCCCTCGACCACGACGTCCTGCGCGGTCTCGACCTCGAGCTCGCGGTCGCCCACGATCGCCTGCGCCTCGGAGACGGCGTCCAGCGCGATCGCGCGGAGGTCGACGGGGCGATGCCGCGTCTCCTGCGCGGCGTCCGAGCGCGCGAGCAGCAGGAGGTCGGCGACGAGCCGGCGCATCCGCCGCGAGCTGCGCAGCGCGGCCTCGGCGGCCTCGCGGCGCTCGCCGTCGAGCTCCTCGGTCAGCAGCTCGAGGTTTGCGAGCACGCTCGTCAGCGGGGTGCGCAGCTCGTGCGAGGCATCGGCCACGAACTGGCGCTGGCGCTGCAGCGCGCCCTGCGTCTCCACCCGCGAGGCCTCCAGCGAGCCGAGCATCTCGTCGAACGTCCGCGCCAGCTCGGAGACCTCGTCCTCGCCCGTCGGCTGCGGCACCCGCATCGCCGAGTCGCGCGTGCGCGCGATGTCGCGCGCAGTCGCCGTCAGCGCGGTGATCGGGCGCAGCGAGCGCTTGGCCAGCGCGAGCGCGCCGAGCAGCGCCAGGAGCGTTCCGACCAGCACCCCGAAGGTCAGGAACAGCCGCAGGCGCGCCTGCGTGTTGTGCAGATCCTTCAGCGGGCGGGCATACTCGATCCAGATCGGTGTGGTGCCCCCGTTGCTGAACGTGAGCACCCGGAAGCGCGTCTCCACGAGGTAGCCACCGCGCTCCGAGACGCCGGCCTCGGCCGGCGGACCCAGGTCGGGACCTCGCTTGGTGGCGCCCTCGCTGATCGGGAGCTTGGAGCTGTTGTACAGCCGGATGACCGCGTTGTTCGGGGCGGCGTAGATGTCCAACGGCGGGTTGACCACCACGCGGCCGGTCGCGCTGATGGCGATCGACAGCTGGTCGGCGAGGTTCGTCGCGGCGTTCTCGGTCTCGTTGCGGAAGTCCGAGCGGACCCGCTCGTCAGTCAGCTGCCCGATCACGACGGCGAACGCACAGAGGATCACGAACGTCAGGCCGGCCGAGATCAGCGCCAGGCGCCAGCGGATCGAGAACCGCTCAAGCACGCAGCACGTACCCCGCTCCGCGGATCGTGTGCAGCAGGCGCGGCTCGCCGCCGGCCTCCAGCTTGCGCCGCAGGTTCGAGACGAACACCTCGATCGTGTTCGTCGTCGCGAACGGGTCGTACCCCCAGACCTCCTCGAGCAGGCGCTGGCGCGGGATCACGATGCGCTCGTTGCGCATCAGGTACTCGAGCAACTCGAACTCGCGCTGGGTGAGCTCGATCGAGCGCTCCCCGCGCTTGACCTCATGGGTGTCCGGGTTCAGCGACAGGTCCGCCACCACGATCGACGCGGCGCCGCGCGGGGGGCGCCGGCGCAGCAGCGCGCGCAGACGCGCCAGCAGCTCCTGGCGCTCGAACGGCTTGACGAGGTAGTCGTCGGCACCGGAGTCCAGGCCCTCGACGCGCGCCTCCAGCGCGTCGCGCGCGGTCAGCATGAGGATCGGCACATCGTCGGTCTCACGCAGGCGCCGTGCGACCTCGATGCCGTCGAGCTTGGGCAGGCCCAGGTCGAGGACGACGAGGTCGGGGTGAAAGCGCCCGGCCTCGCTGAGCGCCGCCTCGCCGTCGGCCGCCACCCGCACGTCGTAGCCCTCCATGCGCAGCGAGCGCTGGAGCACCTGGGCGATGTCGTCGTCG
>DATKLF010000101.1:0-3235 GCA_035542555.1 Solirubrobacteraceae bacterium
GAATGTGTCCGAGGCACGTCGAGCAGGATGTGGGCGCCTCCGGGCCGACGGCTGGTCGCCGCCGTACGAGCTCGGGCTCGAGGTCCTCGCCGCTGGGCCCGCTCCCGAGGCCCCGGGTGGGTGATCGAGTTCCCGGACTCACCCCCTGCGAGCAGCTGCTCGTAGCGATGCTCGATCTTGTTCCGCTGGCCCTCTTGGGGTGCCATCGCTGGGACCTGTCGGTCTCGGACGGGCCGCCACGACCGACCCAGAGGGACGGCCGGGAAGGGCGGAGCGTGACCTCATAGGAACCTGCTTGCGACAAGTGCCTCGTCACTGTTGTGTCCGCCCACCCGACCGGCTGTCCCGCCAATTCAGAGAGGGACAGCAATGCAGAGCATGACCGAGAACGACCGCCGAGTCATCGGCGGCGTCGACGCGCACGCTGACACCGATCACGCCGCTGTCCTGGACTACCGCGGAGCGCTGCTGGGGAGTAGATCCTTCACGGTCTCGGCGGCGGGCTACCGCGAGCTGCTTGCCTGGCTTGAGGGCTTCGGCGAGGTCGATCGTGTTGGCGTTGAGTCGACCGGCTCCTACGCAGCCGGCCTGACGCGGCATCTCATCGCGCAGGGCGTGCGGGTGCTCGAGGTCAACCAGCCGCACGCACACACTCGCCGCCGGCGCGGGAAGACCGACGCGATCGACGCCGAGATGGCCGCGCGTCACGCCCTGAGTCTCGCGAACGTCGTGACGCCAAAGCAGACCACCGGGATCGTCGAAGCGATCCGCCAACTGCGCGTCGCGCGCGACAGCGCGGTGAAGTCCCGGTCGGTGGCGATGCTGCAGCTCGGTGATCTCATCCTCACCGCGCCAAGCGAACTGCGTGAACAGCTCGCCACTCGCAAGACGCTGAAGGCCAAGGCCGCGCTCTGCCGGCGCCTACGCCCCGACGCGGGCGCAACGGACAACCCGATCAACGCCGCGAAGTTCGCGCTGCGCAGCCTCGCCAGGCGCATCACGACCCTCGACCAGGAGATCGCCGAGCTCGACGCACAGCTCACGCCGCTGGTCGCGAGCGCCGCGCCGCGCACCACAGCGCTACTGGGAATCTCCACAGGCCACGCCGGCCAGCTGCTGCTCACCGCCGGTCAGAACATCGAGCGTCTGCACAGCGAGCGCGCGTTCGCTGCACTCTGCGGCTCAAGCCCCGTTCCCGTCGCATCGGGCAAACGCGGGCGCTACCGCCTCAACCCCGGCGGCGATCGCCAAGCCAACCGCGCGCTGCACATGATCGCCGTCTGCCGCCTGCGCTACTGCCCCAGGACCCGCGCCTACGCCGAACGCCGCACCAGCGAAGGCAAGACCAAGAAGGAGATCATGCGCTGCCTCAAGCGCTACATCGCCCGCGAGGCCTACACCTGCCTCCGCGACGATCTCAGATCCCTATCCCCCTCTTGACATCTATAGGAACGTCCCAGCCTGGCTCACACCGGTGCGCCCCGCCCCCTCGCTACGGGGACAGCACGATCCGCCGCGTCGTTCCGGGCGCCTCGCTCCACGCCTGCGCGACGGCGGTGAGCGGCATGGGCTGCGCGTTGATCACCAATGCTCCGGAGGTGATCTCGTCCGCGAGGACGGGCAGCTCGGCGAGGATCTCGCGCGTGGGAACCGATCCCTGCCCGCTGCCAACGATCGTCAGGCGGACGGCGCGCAGCGCGGCCGACGGGATCGCGGCGACGGGCCCGGCCATCGAACCGATCTCGATCCACGTCAGCGGTCTGCCGCGGTCACTGCGGCCGCTGACGACGGCGACCATCGCGGCGACGGCCGGTTCGCCCCACACGTAGTCGATGACGACATCGACGTCGGCGGCGGCTGCGCCGAGCCGCTCGGCGGAGGTGGCGTCTGCGTCGAGCCGGACGGTGGCGGTGGCGCCGAGCGCCGCCAGCCCGGCGAGCCGGCCCGTGTCGCGCCCCGCCGCGACGATCCCGTCCGCGCCGAGCCGTCTGGCGATCTGCACGGCCATCCGGCCGGCGCTCCCGGTGGCGCCGAGGACGAGGACGCTCTGCCCGGCCTGGAACGGCGCGCGCCTGCGCAGCGCCACCCAGGAGGACATCGCCGGGTTCATCGCGGCGGCGATTGCGACGGGGTCGGCGTCCTCGGGCAGGACGATGCTCCGCCGTGCGTCGACGACGGTACGCTCCGCCATCGAGCCCAGCGTCGTGTCCGGGAGGACGAAGTAGCGCAGCCGCCCGTCGGCGTCGCGCCCGACGCCGTCGATGCCCGGCACGAGCGGAAGCGCGCCGGTGCTCGTGTAGTGCGACCCGTCGGCCTGCGAGCGCACGCGCGGGTGGAGGCCGGCGGCGAGCACGTCGACCAGCAACTGGTCGGCGCCCACGGGCGCGGGCTCCGGGAAGTCCGCGAAGCGTGGAGGCGCGTCGAACGAGAAGACGACGGCGGCCTTCACGATGCGGGCGGGTAGCGCGCGTCGAGCACGAGCAGCTCGGGCTCCTCGCCGAGGACCGTCATCGTCGTGTCGCCCGACGGGCTCAGGACCTCGGCCATGCGCGATCCTGGCCCGGCCCGCATGCGCCTGTCAAGGCCCGATCCCGGCC
Source organism: Solirubrobacteraceae bacterium (assembly GCA_035542555.1). Lineage (GTDB taxonomy): Bacteria > Actinomycetota > Thermoleophilia > Solirubrobacterales > Solirubrobacteraceae > F1-60-MAGs163. Next base: position 2,598 of record DATKLF010000101.1, read on the forward strand.
AGCGTGATGACAACGAGCGACAGCGACAGCGCCGAGGTGAGCAGGACCGTCGCCCCCGTCGCAAAGTCCAGCATCCCGCGCGTGCGGCGCTCCCCCATGAGCTCGCAGCTGCGTGACAGCCGCCAGATGAAGAACAGGTTCACCGGCAGCAGCAGGCCGTTGACGACCTGCACGCCGATCAGCAGCGCGAACACCGGAATGCCCGGAGCGATCGCCACGAGCGTGCTCACGACGATCATCGCGGTGATGAGCCCGACGAAGACGGGCGCCTCGCGCGGGGCGTGTGAGAGGCCCTTCTCGAACCCGAGCGACTCCGAGACGACGTACGAGGTGGCGATCGGCAGGATCGCCGCCGCGAGCAGGCTCGCACCGAGCAGGCCGATCGCGAACAGCAGCTCGGCATAGCGGCCCGCGAACGGCTCGAGCGCCGAGGCGGCCTGCGAGGCCGAGCTGATCGTGTGGATCCCGTGCTGGAAGAGCGTCGCGCCGGTGGCGATGATGATGAACGCGGCGATCACGTCCGCGAAGATCGCGCCGTACACCGCCTGCCGCGTCTCCGAGCCGATCTCGTCCTCGCGCGTGCCGCGCTCGACGACGGCCGACTGCAGGTAGGTCTGCATGTAGGGCGTGATCGTCGT
>DATKLF010000102.1:0-17392 GCA_035542555.1 Solirubrobacteraceae bacterium
GAACCTTCGGATTAAGAGTCCGCTGCTCTGCCAGTTGAGCTACAGGGGCGCCGAGCGGCTGTGAATGGTAGCCGCTGCCGCCGGCTCAGCCGCCGCCGAGCGGGTTCGTCGAGGTGCTCGTGGCGTTCTGCGTGGCCTGCTGGACGCGCGCCTGGTCGATCTGCTTGCGCTCAAGGGTCAGCTGCGCCTTGGCCTGCAGGCGCTTCGACGGCGGCGTCAGCTCCAGGGCGTGCTTGCCGGCGATCAGGCTGCCGCGGGTGTCACCCGCGACGTAGCGCTGGATCGCCAGCTGCGTGTACAGCGCAGCGCTCGGTCCGCGGCCGGCGATGACGGCGTCGAGCGCGTTGGCGGCGTCGGTCGGCTGGTTGAGCCCGCTGGTGCCGTAGGCGGCGACCATCAGCGAGGCGACCGTGTCATCCGGCTTCTTCGGGTTGAGCGCCAGGTAGCGCTTCCAGGCCGCCGATGCCTGCTCGAGGCCTGCCAGGCCCTTCGCGGTGTACTGGCCGGTCGCCTGGCTGTAGCCGACGACCGAGGCCTGCTGGACGCGCGCCTTCGCGAGCGCCGCCCACGCCTGCTCGTCCTTCGGGTTCACCGCGACCGCGCGCTCGTACTGCTTGACGCGCTTGTCGTACAGCGACGAGCCGGTGCTCGAGCTCTTGCCGTTGATGGCGTTCAGCAGGCCGCCGTTCGTGGCGCCGCCGATACCGAAGAACACGAGGCCGGCGCCGAGGATGACGGCGAGGCCGAGATAGATGACCTGGACGGTGCGACGCCGCCCGCGGCCACGCAGGTCGAACAGCATGGCCTCAGGATACGGGGGCTCGGTCGCCCGTGGCGCCAGCGGGCGCCCGATCGTCGCTGTCGGTGTCGCGCTCGTCCCACCACTCCGCCCAGCGGCCCGTGATGGTGCCGCCCTTCGGCTGGAAGATGAAGGCGAGCCCGATGCTCAGCTCGTAGAGCAAGATCAGCGGGAGCATGGTGACGATCATCGTGATCGGGTCCGGCGTGGGCGTCGCGACGGCCGCGACGATCGAGATCGCGAGGATCACGTAGCCCTGGCGCTGCCAGAGGATCCGCGCGTTCACGATCCCCGCGCGCGTCAGCGCCAGGACAGCCACGGGGATCTGGAAGATGAGCCCCATGAGCGCGAGGAAGATGACGACGAACTTGTAGTAGACCTGGGCCTGGATGAAGATGTCGAACTTGTCGCTGTTGAAGTTCTGCAGGAACGTCACGGCCCGGGGCAGCGCCACGAAGTAGCCGAACAGCACGCCCGTGATGAAGAGGACCGGCACGAGCAGCATCAGCGGGAGCGCGACCCGCCGCTCCGACGGGCTGAACGCGGGCAGGATGAACGCGTACAGCTCGTAGAGGATGAAGGGCAGCGAGAGCAGCAGGGCGGCGTAGCCGGCGACCGTGAAGGTCGCCACGAACGGCTCTGCCACGCCCAGCGTCACCGGCTTCTTGCCGTTGTCGGTCGGCGTCGCCGCGTGCGCGGCGGCGAAGGCCTTCGCCGTGCGCGCCGCCGCGGCGGCCGTCACCGTCGCCTGCGCGCGCTCGGCCTGCGAGACCCCCGGCTTGGTGGCCAGGTCGCGGACCGTGCGCTGCAGCGCCGCGAGCGTCACCGACAGCTGACCCGAGGCGGCGCCGAGCGCCTTGTCGAAGCGCGCCGTCTGCTGCTGCGAGGACTTGTTCGCCGACGAGTTCTGCGCATCCGCGAACGGCTTGTTGACGATGTGCAGGATCGCGCCGTTCTCCGCGTAGCAGAACGCGAACGCCACGCAGAAGAAGATGATGATGAGGATGAGCCGCGAGCGGAGCTCGTCGAGGTGGTCGACGATGCTCAGCCGATCCTCATGCCCGATCGGCCTGATGGCCGGCATGGGATGCTAGGCGTCGGCGCGCGGCTCCTCCGCGCGCGGCTCCGCGGCGACAGGCTCGGCCGGTGCAGGCGCCGGCTGCGCGGCAGGTGCCGGCTGCACGGCCGTGGGCGCGGCGGGCTGCTGCGGGGCGGCGGCGTCGAGCGCCGGCTTGGGGGCGTCATCGTCCTTGTCCTTGCCGGTGATCGCGTCCTTGAACTCCCGCATGCCCGTGCCGAGCTGCTTGCCCAGGCCGGGCAGCCGCTTGGGGCCGAGGACCACGAGGGCGATCAGCAGGATGATGACGAGTTCCAGGGGGCCGATGTCAGGCATCCGGGAAAGCGTAGCGCCGCGGGCCGTCGCGCTCGCCGGACGTCCGGTCGGGCGCTGCACCGCACGGCGGCGCAACACCGCAACGTTTTCCGTCCACTGGTGTTCAAGTGCATGGACAGCGACGCCGATGCGATCCGCGTTCACCCCCACACCGATGCGCCACGAGCACGACAGCACGACGCAGGTGCGCCTGCCCTCCGGACGGATGATCGAGGTCGTCTATCTCGACGAGCCCGCGATCGCCCCCGCCGGCCCGTCCGATGCCGAGCGCCGCGCCGTCGCTGCGGAGGCCGCCGCCGACCTGATGGTCTGCGGCCTGTGCGGGTGTGAGTTCGTCCAGCCCATCGACTGGGACGAGGCGGGCTCGCGCCACTGGCGGGTGACCCTGCGCTGCCCGAACTGCGAGGCCCACGGGACCGTCGTCGTGCAGGACGAGGTCGTCGACCAGTACGACCTCGCGCTCGAGCGCGGCTCCGCGGCCCTGGCGCTCTCCCTGCACGGGCTCGTCGAGGAGAACATCGACGACGAGGTCACGCGCTTCGCCGAGGCGCTCGACCGCGACCACATCCTCCCCGAGGACTTCTAGACGCTAGGCGTAGCGCGCGACGACGCCGCCGGCCACCAGCTCGAGCGCCTCGCGGCGCCGTGCGTCCAGGCCCGCGGGCAGCGCCGCACGCGCCTCGTCGACGAGCTCGAGCGCCAGCGCACGCACCTCGTCCAGCGCGCCGGTCGCCTCGACCCGGTCGCAGACCTCCTCGGCCACCTCCGGCGCGTCGATCGTCCGCGGGTCGAGCGCGGCGAGTCGCTCGTCGCGCTCACGGGCGGCGATAAACGGGAGCGTCACCGTTCCGTCGAGCAGGTCGGTGCCGCGGTGCTTGCCGGTCCGCGAGGCCGGCCCTGAGACGTCGAGCACGTCGTCGAGCAGCTGGAAGGCGAGGCCGATGCGCCGCCCGAAGTCGCCGAGCTCGAGTTCGGACTCGTCGGCGGCGAGCGCGCCGAGGGCACACGCGGCCTCGAACAGCCTGGCGGTCTTCAGCTCGCAGCGCAGCAGGTAGCGCTCGCGCGTGATGCTCGCGTCCCACGCGTCCGCGCGCTGCAGGAGCTCGCCGCGCGCGAGCGCCGAGCAGGCGTCGCTGAGGATCCGCACGGCCTCGGCGCGGTCGCCTGCCGGCGCGCCCGTCAGCGCTGCGAACGCGCGGGAGAAGAGCAGGTCACCGGCGGCGGTGGCCATCCCACGGCCGGCGCGCGCGACGACCGTCGGGCGCCCGCGGCGCAGGCTCGCGCTGTCGAGCACGTCGTCGTGGACCAGCGTCGCGCTGTGCACCAGCTCGACGGCCGCCGCCGAGCGCACGGCGGTCTCGGCTGCGTCCTCGTCGGCGAGCTCGCCCGCCGCGAGCAGCACGAGCAGCGGGCGCAGGCGCTTGCCGCCCGCGGCGATCGTCTCGCCGGCGTGCTCGGCCAGCGCCGGACCATGTCCCGCGGCGTCCGCGCGCAGGCGCTCCTCGACGCGCCCCATCAGGCCCGCCACGTGCGGGCCGCCGGCGCGCACGAGCTCGACGGTCTCCGGTGCGCCGCTCACGTCGCCGGCTTGCGGCCCGCGTGGATCGCGATGATCCCCCCGGCCGTCAGGATGTAGCGGATGTCGGCCAGCCCGGCGCTGTCGAGGCGCTGCGCCAGCTCGTGTGCGCCCGGGAAGCGCTTGACCGAGCTCGGCAGGTACTCGTATGCCGCCGAGTCAGCCGCGAGGCGGCCCAGCAGCGGCACGACCCGATCGAACCACAGGGCGAAGAACGTGGAGAGCGGCGGCCTGGTCGGCGCCGTGATCTCGAGCACCACGACGCGGCCGCCGGGGCGCGCGACGCGCGTCATCTCGCGCAGGCCGCGGTCGAGATCGGCGAAGTTCCGCGCGCCGAAGCCGACGGTCACCGCGTCGAAGCGGTCGCTGTCGTAGGGAAGCTCGAGCGCGTTGCCCCACTCCCAGCGGATCGCGGGCTCCTTCGTGCGCGCGCGGGCGAGCATCTCCTCGGAGAAGTCCGAGCCGATCACGTGCCCCTGCGGCCCGACGCGCCGCGCCAGCTCGATCGCCAGGTCGCCGGTGCCGCTGGCCACGTCGAGCGCGCTGTCGCCGGGCCGCAGGTCGGCCAGGTCCGCGGCCCGCCGGCGCCACTGGTGGTGCAGGCCCGCCGTCATGACCGAGTTCATGAGGTCGTATCCGCCCGCGATGCGGTCGAACATCGCGCGGACCTGCGGCTCCTCCAGCGTTCCGCTCGCTGGCCCGGCAGGCGGGGCTCCGGCGGCGAGCATGGGCGCGCCTACCGCAGCGACGACAGGTACGTCACCATCTCGTTGAACTGCTGCGGTGACGTGCGCTGCAGGCCGGCGAAGGACGGCATCGGGGCGGTCGGGTTGAGCAGGGTCCGCTGGATGGCCGCGGCCGGCAGGCGTGCGCCGATCTTCGTCAGCTCCGGGCCGGGCCCGGCGTTGCCGGCCTCGCCGAAGCGGTGGCAGGCCCCGCAGCCGGATTGGGAGACGACCTGCTGGCCGGCCTTGAACGTGGCGACGGCCGCGGCGCCCTGGGCCTGCACGTTCTTCGGCACGGCGATGTCGATGTTCGTCGGCGGGGCGGCCGACGCGCCGAGGTAGGTGAGGTAGCCCATCGCCGCGATCGTGAGGATGCCGGCCGTCGTGGCGACCGGCCGGCGCTCGGGCCGGCGCTCGGGGCTGCGGTCGTAGAACGGCAGCAGGAACAGCAGGATCATGCAGATCGTCGGGATGCCGATCGTCGCCAGCTGGACCAGCGCAGGCGGCTTGATGATCCGCAGGACCTCGAAGAGGAAGAAGAAGTACCACTCCGGCCGCGGCGTGTAGGTCGTCGTGGTCGGGTCGACCTTCGGCCCGAGCTCCGCGCCGAGGATGATCGACATCAGGATGATGGCGAGCATCACGACGCACGCCATCACGCTGTCCTTGGCGACGGCGTAGGGGAAGAACGGCTTGCCCTGCGACTTCAGGACGCCGTAGTCGCGGAGGTACTGCTCCTTCTCGCGCTTGTTCATGTGCTGACCGTCTCCTCGCGCAGCGCCTCCGCCGTCTTGGGCTTCATCCACGGCGGGGCCGTGGTGCCGAGCCGCGCAACGAGGTACAGGTGGAAGCCCATGAGCGCCGCGATCGCCCCTGGGACGAGCAGCATGTGGATCGCGTAGAAGCGTGACAGCGTGGTCGCGCCGAAGTACGGCCCGCCGCGCAGGAAGTCGCTCAGGTACGGGCCGATGATCGGGCCCGTGCCGTTGATGTTCACGCCCACGATCGACGCCCAGTAGGAGCGCTGGTCGAACGGCAGCAGGTAGCCGGTGAACGCCATCGTCATCGTGAGGATCAGCAGCACGACGCCGATCACCCAGTTGAGCTCGCGCGGGTACTTGTAGGCGCCGAAGAAGAACGTGCGGCCCATGTGCAGGAAGATCAGGACGACCATCACCGACGAGCCCCACTTGTGCATGCCGTGCACGAACTCGCCGAGGAAGACGTCGTTGTTGATGTGGCGGACGGAGTCGTACGCCTGGGTCGGCGAGGGCGTGTAGTACATCGCCAGGAACACGCCCGTGACCGCCTGCGAGAGGAACGCGAACATCGTCGCGGAGCCCAGCGTGTAGAACCAGTTGGTCCCCTTCGGGACCTTGCGGAACATCATCCAGCGCGCGGCGCCCGAGAGCGATGTGCGCTCGTCGATCCAGTTGACGGCGGACGCGCCGGCCTCCGCGCCCTGCTCGACCGGCGTCTGCGGGCCGTACTCCTTGCCCGGACGCTTGGGCTGCGGCTTGAGCTGGTCGGGGACCGGCGGGGCGGGGACCTTGATCTTCGGCATCAGTGCAGACGCAGGTCGGGGGTCGACGGGTAGAGGATCGGGCCGATGCCGTCCAGCGGCTCGCCGGGATCGCGCGGCGAGTAGCGCTTGAGCTCGCTGTTGACCGAGTAGCGCGCGCCGATCAGCACCTTCGTGCCGACCACGCGCGTGTAGAAGCGGTCGAGCGGGCGCACCGGCGGACCGCCCTGCACCTTGCCCAAGAAGTCGTACACCCCGCCGTGGCACGGGCAGATGAAGCGCTGCGCCGCGTTGACGTAGTGCACGGGACACCCGAGGTGCATGCACGACGTCGAGATCGCGATGTAGTTGTTGTACTGGTCGCGCTTCACCGTGTCGACGGAGGGGTTGTACTTGCGCACGTAGACCGTCGACTTGCCGGAGTCACCGATGCCCTCCACGAGGTTGATCGTGCGCGGGACGTACGTGTCGGGCCCGAAGTCGCCGACGTCGCCGACCACCTGCCAGGGCTGGTGGAAGTGCTCGAAGACCGGGCCGATGGCGAAGCCGAGCGCCGGCAGCAGGAACGCTGCCGCCGCGACGCCGCCCGCGACGTGCGCGGTCGAGGTCATGAACCGCCGGCGCGTGACCGTCTCGCCCTCGAAGGCACCGGGCATGCCGCGGTCGGCGGTGTAGCTGCTCTTCGTCTCTCTGCGGTCTGCCACGGAGGCTCCAACGTCGTGCGGCGGGTCCCCGCCGTCTGGCGGCGCGAACCTTAGCTGTCAGGAAGTCTACGTGCCGTCGCCCCGCTGCGCCGACCGGGTCAGCGGCCCGGCGCCGGGTCCCCGCCGAGCTGGCGCGCCGCAGCGCTCAGGGCCGCGGGGGCACCCGCGTCGCCGCGGCGCGCAGCGGCTTTGGCCGCCTCCAGCGCAGGGGTCGTCCCCCACCCGATCGCCGTCGCCCCGGCCCGCCAGGCCGCGCTCGCGAGCTCCGCATCACCCTCGGCGCGGGCCTGCGCGCACAGGCCGATCACGTCGGCGAGCTCGTGCACCGCGTCGACGTCGCCCAGCTCCGCCAGCCCCGCGAGCCCCAGCGCGTACAGGCGGTCGCCGGCCAGCAGCGCGAGATCCCGGTCGTCGGTGGCGAGGATCCGCGAGCGGCCCAGATGCAGGAGGTGGCCCTCGTAGGCGGCCTCCACGACAGCCGCGATCCGCGCCTCGACGCCGGCCGCGCGCGGTCCCGCGGCCGCCAGCGCGCCGAGCTGCGGGCCGTCGTCCGGCGGCCGCTGGCCGGGCGCCAGGAGCGCCTGCGCCAGCAAGCCCCCGTCGCCGGCGAGCGCCGCGGCGACCCGGTCTAGGGCCGCGGACACCTCAGGCGACCTCCGCGAACGCCGCGTGGGCGGCCTCGAGCGTGCGCTCGACGTGCTCGGCCGTATGCGCGAGCGATGGGAACCATGCCTCGAACTGCGACGGGGGCGGATAGACGCCTCGCGCCAGCAGCTGGCGGCACCATGCGCCGTAGCGATCGAGGTCGCAGCGGCGGGCGCCCTCGTAGTCGCGCACAGGCTCGTCGCTGAAGAAGACGGTGAGCAGCCCGGTGGCGAAGGAGACCTCGACCGGCACCGTCCCGGCGGCCTCGCGCAACCCGTCGGCGAGCGCCGCCGTCGTCGCGTGCAGGCGCAGGTAGGCCTGCTCGTCGAGCTGGGCGAGCGTCGCCAGGCCCGCGGCGACCGCCACCGGGTTCCCGCTCAGCGTGCCGCCGTGGTAGACGTCGCCGGCCGGGGCGATCAGCTCCATGAGCTCGCGCGAGCCGCCGAAGGCGGCGGCGGGCAGCCCGCCGCCGAGCACCTTGCCCAGGATGGTCAGATCCGGCAGGACGCCGGTCAGCTCCTGCACGCCGCCGCCGGCGACGCGAAAGCCGCTGATCACCTCGTCGAAGACGAGCAGCGCGCCGGTGGCGCTCGCCCGCTCGCGCAGCAGCTCGAGGAACCCCGCCTCCGGCGGGACGAGCCCCATGTTCGCGGGGAACGGCTCGGCGAGCAGCGCAGCGAACTCGTGCTCGCCGGTCGCGCGCACGAGCGCCTCGGCATCGTTCCACGGCACGACGACCGTGGCCGCGGTGGCAGCGGCCGGGACGCCGGGGCTCGACGGGATCGCCTGGGTCGCCAGCCCGCTCCCGGCCTGGGCGAGCAGCCCGTCCACGTGGCCGTGGTAGGCGCCGGCGAACTTCAGGAGCTTCTCGCGCCCGGTGGCCGCGCGGGCCAGGCGGATCGCGCTCATCGCCGCCTCCGTGCCGGAGCTCGTCATGCGCAGCATCTCGACGCCCGGGATCCGCCGCGAGACCTCCTCGGCGAGCTCGACCTCGCCGGCGGTGGGCGCGCCGAACGTCGTCCCCGCGCGGGCCGCCTCCTCGACGGCGTCCAGCACGCCAGGCTCGGCGTGCCCGAGGATCAGCGGGCCCCAGGAGCAGACCCAGTCGACGAACGTGTTGCCGTCGACGTCGATCAGCTCGGCGCCCTCGCCGCGCTCGACGAACAACGGGTTGCGCCGGCCGATCGCGCGCATCGCGCGCACCGGGGAGTTCACGCCGCCGGGCAGATACTGCAGGGCGCGCGCGTAGAGCTCCTGCGAGCGCGTGTCGCGGACGGAGATCATCGGCGTGACCCGCTCACGGCCGCAGCCAGCGGGCCGCGTCCTTGGCGTGGTAGGTGATGACGATGTCCGCCCCCGCGCGGCGGATCGAGGTGAGCGCCTCGAGCACCGCGGCGCGCTCGTCGAGCCAGCCCGCGGCGCACGCGGCCTTCAGCATCGCGTACTCCCCGCTGACGTTGTATGCCGCGACCGGCAGGTCGGTGGCGTCGGCCACGCGGCGCACGACGTCGAGGTAAGGGAGCGCCGGCTTGACCATGACCATGTCGGCGCCCTCCTGCACGTCGGCCAGCGCCTCGCGCACCGCCTCGCGCCCGTTGCCCGGATCCATCTGGTAGCTGCGCCGGTCGCCGAAGGCCGGCGTCGAGTCGGCCGCCTCGCGGAACGGGCCGTAGAAGGCCGAGGCGAACTTCGCGCTGTAGGCGAGGATCGGCACGTCCTCGAACCCCTCGGCGTCGAGCGCCGCGCGGATCGCTCTGACGCGCCCGTCCATCATGTCGCTCGGCGCGATCACGTCCGCGCCGGCGCGCGCCTGGCTGACGGCCGTGCGCGCAAGCAGCTCGAGCGTCGCGTCGTTGTCGACCGCCTCGCCGCGCAGCACGCCGCAGTGCCCGTGCGTCGTGTACTCGCACAGGCACAGGTCGGCGATCACGAGCAGGTCCGGGTGCGCGGCGCGGATGGCGCCGATGGCCTGCTGGACGACGCCGTCGTCGTCCCAGGCGCCCGAGCCCTCCTCGTCCTTCTCGGCGGGGATGCCGAAGAGCAGCACCGCCGGGATGCCCAGCGCGTGCACCTCGCCGGCCTCGGCGACCGCGCCGGCGACGGGCAGGCGCGAGATGCCCGGCATCGCCTCGATCGGGCTCGGAGCATCCGCGGCCTCCTCGACGAACAGCGGCATGACGAGGTCGCCGGCGCTCAGGCGCGTCTCACGCACGAGCTCGCGGAGCACCGGGGTGCGGCGCAGGCGGCGCATGCGGGTCGCAGGGAAGGCCATCGCCGGGGTCATGGTATGCCGTGCGGCGGGCGAGGGCCCGATCGGCGAGACTGCGCGCGTGAGCGAGCCCGTGAGCATCCTCTTCGTCGGCGATCTCGTGGGCGGCCTCGGCCGGCGCACGCTCCTGGGGCTGCTCCCGGGGATCCGCGAGCGCCACGCGCCGACGTTCGTGGTCGTCAACGGCGAAAACGTCGCCGGCGGCCTGGGGATCACCCCACGCATCGCCGACGAGCTGTTCGCCGCCGGCATCGACGTGATCACGCTGGGCAACCACACGTATCACCGGCGCGAGATCTGCGACTACCTCGACACCACCGAGCGGATCCTGCGCCCCGCGAACTTCCTACGCGCGCAGCCCGGCCACGGCACATGCGTCGTGGAGTCCGCCGGCGTGCGCCTCGGTGTGGTGAGCCTCTCGGGCAACGTCTTCCTGCGCGCCGGGCACCCGGCCTTTTCGACGGCGGATGCCGCTGTCGAGGAACTCACGCGCGAGGGCTGCGACCACATCCTGGTCGACATGCACGCCGAGGCGACCAGCGAGAAGGTCGCCCTCGGCTGGCACCTGGATGGGCGCGTCACCGCCGTAGTGGGGACGCACACCCATGTGCCGACGGCCGACGCCCGCGTGCTGCCGGGCGGCACCGCCTACATCACGGACGTCGGGATGACCGGGCCGCGCGACGGGGTGATCGGCGTCAAGAAGGAGCAGGCGATCGAATCGCTGGTGACGCACATGCACGTGCGCTTCGAGACCGCGGAGGGCGATCCGTGGCTCAACGCCGTCCTCATCCGGTGCTCGGCACCATTGCGGGCGCAGGCGATCGAGCAGCTGCTGGTGCCGTGGACGGCGCCTCCTGCGTGACCGGCGCGGGAACGGCGAGCCTGCCGATCAGCGCGATCAGCGCGACCGGCACGACCCAGACGAGGTAGAGGTAGAACCAGTAGGTCGTGGAGAGCTGGAAGGCGAGCAGGATCGCCCCGCTCAGCGCGGCCAGGCCGACGAGGTCATCGCGACGCGGGATGAACGCCACCCCGACGGCGAGCACGACGGCGAAGGCCTGGACGACGTGCTGGGCGACGTGCCAGCCGCCGCCGTAGAAGCCCCACACCGAGAAGGGCGCCGAGCGCGAGGCCTGGTAGGCGATCGTGTGGTCCCAGAACGTCCGTAGGTCGGACTTCGCGAGGACGAGCGCCATGCTCGCGGCGATGACGATTGCGGCCCCGGCGGAGAACGCCGCCACGCGGCGCGCGCGACCGCGACCCGGCGGCCCGAGGTCGTGCGCGGCAAACAGCGGCAGCAGCCCGAGCTGGGCGAACTTCGCCATGCCTGCGGCCGCGATGAGTGCGCCGCGGGCCAGCGGGCGGCGGTGCAGGAGGAGCGCCGCCAGCAGCAGCGCGGCCGGGAGCGCGTCGTTCGTGCCCGAGTTCGTCGCGAAGATCGTGAACGGGTAGGCGACCCACCCGTACGCGAAGACGACGCCCAGCGCGGTGTCGCGCATGCTTCGCCCGATGAGGAACAGCAGGCCGACGCAGGCCATGTCGAACGCCCCCGCGGCCGCGTGGGCCGCCGGCAGGTCGTCCCACGTGCCGTGCCACGGCCAGATCAGCTCGAACGGGATGTACGCGAGGTAGAGCAGCGGCCCGTAGGTGTCGCCGTGGTCGTTGTCGTGGGGGAACGCGCCGTACAGCGCCTGCCCGTGCATGATCTTGTCGGCGCCGATGACGCCCGCATAGCCGACGTCGATGACGTTGCCGTCGACGATGTTCAGCCCGATGCGAAAGCCGATGAGGAAGAGCGTCGCGACGGCGAGCCACTGCCACGGCACGAGCAGCTGCAGCGGCGGGGAGGCCGCAGGCCGGCGGCGCAGGCCCACCCACAGCAGCCGCGCGCAGAGGTACGCGAGCAGCGGGTAGGTCAGCGGAACCGACATGCCGAGGTTGGCGTGGTTGAAGAACGCCAGCGAGACGCTGAACCCGACGAGGGCCAGCAGGTCGAGGTGCAGCATCCGCAGCGGCCGGCGCACGTCCACGAACGGCAGGACGAACAGTGCGCACAGCGTCACCCACAGCCAGGCCGTGTTGACCGACTTGCCGAACGCCCCCGGGTAGCCCCGCGCCATCGTCCACGCCACCTGGAACCCCGTCCATGCCTCGAGCACCTTGCCGCCCGCGACGGCGACCTCAACCTGGCCGATCTCGCGCTGGGGATGGCCCTTCGTCGCCCGCGACCAGAGGTTGACCTCCCAGCGCGCGGCGTCCTTGCGCGTGGCGTCGAACGTCGAGCCGGGATAGCGCCGGTGCTCGGCGGCGATCTTCGGCACGGCCGCGGCGATGGCGGTCGCGCGTGTCTCGCTGATCGGGCCGACGGCATGTACCCGTGCGCCTGGGACGGGCGCGACCATGGCGGTGCGCGTGACGGGGACGGACGCGGCGCCGGCGGTGGCCGACGAGGGCACAGCGGCGGCGGCGCGTGCGCCCGGGGCGAGGGCAAGCAGGACGAGGGCGGCGGCGAGCGGCGCCGCGCCCCTCACCGTCCGAAGCTCCAGAGCTTGTTCGCCAGGAAGCTCAGCGGGGTGACCGCCACGATCGCGATCGCCTGCGCCGGCACCTCCTGCACGCCCGCCGCCTCGACGAGCAGTGTGAGCAGGCCGAGGCCTGCGAGGAAGGCGGCGACGCTCACCGTCAGGAACCGCGCGGCCTGATGGTGCACGGGGCGATGGTGCTCGTCGCGGCGGAAGGTCCAGCGCCGGTTCCACAGGAAGTTGTTCGACACCGCCACGAGGAAGGCGAGCGTCGCGGCGAGCGGATACGGCATCCCTGCGCCCTGGAGCGCGAGTGCGAAGACGGCGATGTTGACGACGTAGCCGCTGAGCCCGACCACGCCGAAGCGCAGCAGCTGCAGCCAGGACTCGCGCTGGCGCACGCCCGTGCGCAGCCGCAGGCGCAGCGGAGCGGGCGCAGCCCGGGGGGCTGGAGCGGCGACGCGGACGGCTGCGGCCTCGTCGGTCATCCTCGCTCAGGCTAGCGAGCGCTCACCGCAGACTGCGCAGTCCCTCGTACTTCTGGTCGCGTCTGCGCCGCCCGCCGACGAGCAGCCAGATGAAGAACACAAGCGCCAGCAGCGATACGGGCGGCGCGACGATCGAGAGCGCCGCGAGCATGATCGCCACCCCCTCCGCATAGACGGGCAGGTGCGAGCGGGCCTCGTCGTCCAGCCGCGCGGAGGCCCTGCCGAAGAGATCCCGCACCGCCGCACCCGCGACCCACGCGGCCGCCAGGCCGACGGGAATGCCCGGCCACCAGGTGTACCCGTCGCCGGCGAGCGTGGCGCAGAACAGCAGCGCGCCGATGCCCATGCCGATCCCCTGGAGCGCCGCCGCGAGCGGGGGCCGCGCGACGAGCTCGTTGCGCAGGATGAGCGAGACGAGCGCCAGGGCCGCCATTGCCAAGAGCCACCAGGGCGACTCCATGAAAGCGAAGCTCGTGCCGGAGAAGTCGACGAGGACGTTTGCGCGCGCGGCGGCCCCGGCGACGAGGGCAGGCAGGAACGGGCGGATGCCGGCGGCCTGAGCCAGGCCGAGGCCCTGCAGGATGTCGATGGCGAGGTTCACGTCCGCTACGGTGCGGCGGGCATGATGTCAGACAGCGACCCGCCCGCCCGCCGCTCCGCGCGCGCAGAGCCCCGGCGGGTCGACGCCGCCCGCGCAGGGTCGGCGGCTCGCGACCTCGAGCGCTACGCCGGCCTCTTCGCGCAGCGCACGCGCGTGATGACGTCCTCGGCGATGCGCGACCTCATGGCGATCACCGAGCGCCCGGAGGTCATCTCGCTCGCCGGCGGCCTGCCGGACACCTCGACGTTTCCGGCCGAAACGCTCGCCGCCGTGATGGCGCGCGTGGCCGCCGAGTCCTCGGCGCGGGCGCTGCAGTACGGCCCGACCGAGGGGATGGGCGCCACGCGCGAGACGATCACCGGCGTGATGGCGGCCGAGGGCGCGCGCGTGGACCCCGACGAGGTCCTCGTCACCACCGGCGGCCAGCAGGTGATCGACCTCCTCTGCAAGACGCTCGTCGACCCAGGCGACGTCATCGTCGCGGAGGGCCCGACGTACCCGGGCGCGGTCCCCACCTTCTCCTCCTACCAGGCCGACGTCGTGCAGATCGCGATGGACGCCGACGGAATGCGCGTCGACGAGCTCGAGGGGGCGCTCGAGCGCCTCGACCGCGAGGGCCGGCGCCCCAAGTTCATCTACACGATCCCGACCTTCCAGAACCCGGCGGGCGTCACGCTGTCGCTCGCCCGGCGCCGGCGGCTCGTCGAGGTCGCGCACGAGCGCGAGCTCATCGTCCTGGAGGACAACCCCTACGGAATGCTGCGCTTCGAGGGCGAGGCGCTGCCCACACTGCTCGAGCTCGACGGCGGCCACTTCGTCGTCTACGCGGGCACCTTCTCGAAGATCCTCTCGCCGGGCATGCGCCTGGGCTGGGCGGTCGCCCCGCGCCCGGTGCTCGCGAAGCTCAACCTGGCCGCGCAGGGGGCGACGCTCTGCCCCTCCTCGCTCGCCCAGCACGTCGTCAACGCGTACTTCGCGACCGGTCACTGGGAGCGCTACATCGCCGAGCTGCGCGAGCTCTACCGCCGCCGGCGCGACGCGATGCTCGACGCGCTCGCCGACCATCTGCCGCCCGAAGCGTCGTGGACGCGCCCCTCTGGGGGCCTCTTCGTCTGGGCGACGCTGCCCGAGTACCTCGACACGACGGACCTGCTCGCGCTGGCGATCTCCCACAACGTCGCGTTCGTCCCCGGGCGCGCTGCCTTCCTCGACGGCCGCGGCGCGTCGTCGCTGCGCCTGAACTTCTCCGGCTCTCACGAGGACGAGATCGCCGAGGGGGTGCGGCGCATCGGCGACCTCGTCCGCGAGCAGGTCGAGCTGTTCGCGACGCTGACGGGTCACCGGCCCGCCGCGCGCCCCGGCGAGCCCGAGCAACCGCAGGCGCGCAGCGATCTCGCGGACGTGCTCGCCCTGCCGCAGCGCCCGCACGACGGGCGTCGGCGCGACGCGCGATGAGCCCCCCGCGCACCATCGCCGTGCTCAAGGGCGGGCGCTCGCTCGAGCGCCAGGTCTCGCTCGCATCAGGCGGGCGCGTCGAGCACGCGCTCGAGCGCCTCGGCCACGCGGTCGCCGGGATCGACGTCGGGCCGGACCTCGTCACGCGGCTGCGCGACGCGCGGCCGGATGCGGTGTTCATCGCGCTCCACGGCCGCGACGGCGAGGACGGGACCGTGCAGGAGCTGCTGGAGGCGCTCGGCCTCCCCTACACCGGCCCGCGGCCGGCCGGCTGCGCCTTCGCGCGCGACAAGGTGCTCGCCAAGCATCTGATGCTCGGCGCCGGCATCCCGACGCCCGACTTCCTCGTGTTCAGCGACACGACGCTCAAGGAGATGGGCGCGGCCGACGCGCTCCCCGGCATCGGCGAGCGGCTCGACTTCCCCGTCGTCGTCAAGCCGGCGCGCAGCGGCAGCGCGCTCGGCGTGCGCTTCGCGGCCTCACCCGAGGAGGTCCCGGCCGCGCTGCTGGCGGCGCTCTCCTACGACGACAAGGTGCTCGTCGAGCGCTACGTGCACGGCCGCGAGCTCGCGGTGTCGGTGCTCGGCGGCGAAGCGCTGCCGGTCGTCGAGGCCGTTCCGCACGACGAGGACTTCTACGACTTCGAGGCCCGCTACACGATCGGGCGCACGAGCTTCCACTGCCCGGCCGAGCTGGGCGACGAGCAGACCGCGCGTGCGCTCGAGCTCGCCGTGCGCGTCGCGCAGCTGCTGGGCCTGACCGACGGCTCCCCGCGCGTCGACCTGCTGCTCGAGGAGGGCAGCGGCGCGCTGCACGTGCTCGAGGCGAACGCGATCCCAGGCATGACCGAGACGAGCCTGACCCCGCAGGCGGCGGAGGCGGCGGGCATCGGCTTCGACGAGCTCATCGCGCGCGTGCTCGAGCGCGCGCGCTGATCAGCTGTCCGAGGCGAAGTCCTCGGGCGAGACCTCGTCGAGAAACTCCTTGAAGCGGTCGACGACCTCCTCGGTGTCCTCGACCTCGTGCTCGAACTCGATCGCCGACTCGGCGATCACGTCCTCGGCCGCGAAGATCGGCGCGCCCGCGCGCACGGCGAGCGCGAGCGCGTCGCTCGGGCGCGAGTCGATCTCGATCTCGCGGTCGCCGGCGACCAGCGTCACGGTCGCGAAGAACGTGTTGTCGCGCAGCTCGGTGACGGCGACCTGGGTGCAGCGCGTCTCGAGCTCGCCGAGCACGTCGAGCATGAGGTCGTGCGTCATCGGGCGCGGCGTCGAGGCGCCCTGGAGCTTCATGAGGATCGCCGCGGCCTCGGGGTGTCCGATCCAGATCGGCAGGAACTTGTTGCTGTCGACCGTCTTGAGCAGCACGATCGGCTGCTTGCCGACCATGTCGAAGCTCACGCCGTAGATGACCATCTCCTGCACGAACCTGCTCCCGCAGCTCGGGTGGGCGGTACATGCCGGAGCATAGCCCCCGCCCCGGGCCGTATCGGCACCTCGCCCAGGCCGCGCCGCGGGTTCCCCCGGTGCCACGCCGTGTGGCTTGGCCGGCTGGGCGCTCGCGTGCCCGCGTACAAAGGCCCGGGCGACCGCGTTCCCGGCGCCGGCGAGGCGGTCAAGCTTGGCCGCTCGGCGGGCAGTGGGCTATCCAGGACTCGAACCTGGGACCTCTTCCTTATCAGCGAGCGCGAGGGACAGGACGAGCGTGCGCATGACGACACGAACGTGCACGAACCGCCTGCAAAGGGGCGAGATCCGCAGCTGAGGCTGTGGAGCGAGTAGGAGCGCCGATTCCGAGCTGATGTACCCGTTTGGTACCTCCCCGAGCGAGCCCCAACGGGACGTCCGGCGCGTCCATCAGCCTGATTCTCCGTGACCGGCGATGAGTCTCACCTGGCCGATGTGCGCGATCCCGAGGGCCGCCCGGTCGCGCTGCTCGCGCGCATCTGGAACGAGAAGATCGCGTGCGATCACCCCGAGCTCGCCGTGCACCTCGACGACGTGCTCCTGGCGGTGCAGCAGCCCGACCACATCGAGCCCGATCGGCGCGAAGCCCGCGCCCGCCACTACCGCCGTGCCGTCGGCCCGAGCCGCTGGCTGCTGGTCATCGTAAGCTACGAACAAGAGCCCGCGCGGATCGTCACGGCGCTCGCGACACGCAAGGATCCAAGACGATGGAAGCAGTAGACGTCCATATCGGCCCGCTGGTCTTCGACCATGCCGACTACGACCGCGACGGCGACGTCCTGTACCTGCACATCGGCCCGCCCCAGGCCGGTGAAGGTGAAGAGACGCCCGAAGGCCACGTCCTGCGCTTCGCGCCCGGCACACAGCGCATCGTCGGGCTGACGGTCATCAACGCACAGCACCTCCTCGATCGCGACGGGCGCCTCGTCGTCACCGTGCCCGAGACCGTCGAAGCGAGCGCCGCCGAACTGGCCGGGGCGCTTCGCGCCGCCTGACCGACGACGGGTCGCCTGATCTGCGCCCGGGCCCATTTCCGGCCCACGAGCGACGACCGGTCCTTCAGCGCAGACGCCCCTCCAACACAAAACCCCGCCGGAGCGAGTGGGCGATCCAGGATTCGAACCTGGGACCTCTTCCTTATCAGACGAGCCAGGGTGTACCCCCGAGTTCCCCCGAGGGGCAGATGTCCCTGTTTGACGAGGTCGAGGCGGACTGACGGGGACT
>DATKLF010000103.1:0-33244 GCA_035542555.1 Solirubrobacteraceae bacterium
ACCCGTCCTCGCGGATGACGCCGTCGCCGAGATCGCGCAGACTTCCGGGCGGCACACCCGCCGACGAGAGGACCCCGAGATGACGACGCGCCCGACGACGAATGGGCCCCCGGCCCAGGCTGAAGCGCATGAGCCGCCCCATCCTGGGCGCCTGCACGGCTGGGTGCTCCCGCCGCCGCACGCGCATCCGATCAACCCCGCGCTGCTCCGACACGCGGCCGACCGCGCACGGTACGCGCAGAACCGCATCGCCGACCGCATCACCGCATTCGCGGGCTCGATGGCGTTCGTGTATCTGCACATCCTCTGGTTCGGGTGCTGGATCGGGTTCGGGGTCGAGTCCTACCCCTACGGACTGCTGACGATGATCGTCTCGCTCGAGGCGATCTTCCTGTCGACCTTCGTGATGATCAGCCAGAACCGGGCCGACGCCAAGCGCCAGGCGATCGCCGACGAGCAGTGGCGGATGGTGCAGGAGGAGGATCGCCAGAACCTGGAGCTGCTCAGGCTCTCCAAGGAGGGGGAGCAGCAGAACACGCAGCTGATCGCCCTCTCGAACCAGATCCTCGCGGCGACGACGCAGCTGCACTCGCTGGCCGGCAAGGCCGAGGAGGACAACCTGCAGAACAAGGAGCTGCTCGACCTCTCGAAGCGCACCCTCAAGCTGACCGAGGAGCTTCACGGCCGCGCCGGGTGACCGGGGCGCCGGTCCGCACGATGCGGGCGCAGGGGGCTGAGACGGCGAGGGCCCGCGACGACGCGGGCCCTCGGAGAGCGGCGGACGAGGCTCGAACTCGCGACCCTCAGCTTGGGAAGCTGATGCTCTACCAACTGAGCTACCGCCGCAGGGACGCGAAGGATACCGCCGGGGGTGACTCAGCGCGCGTCATGCCGGTCTACCCTTCGGGGGCGGTGAAGCGTCCCGGGCTCGTGCCAACCATCGTCATCGTGCTGACGGCCGCGCTGCTCGGCCTGCTCGCCTACGGCGTGGTCCACACGGGGCCCGACACCGGGCTCGACAACCAGGTCAAGGCGGGCAAGCGGCCGCTCGCGCCTGGGCAGAACGTCTCACTGCCGGGGCTCGAGGGCAACCCTGCGACCTCGCTGGCGGCGCTGCGCGGCAAGGTCGTGGTGCTGAACTTCTGGGCCTCGTGGTGCGATCCCTGCCGTGCTGAGGCGCCGACGCTCGAACACGCGCAGCAGCGCCTGCAGCAGGAGAACGGCACGGTGCTCGGCGTGACCTACAAGGACTTCGCAGGCGACTCGCGCAAATTCGTCAGCCAGTACCACCTGACCTACCCGTCGGTGCGCGACGACCAGCTGCGGCTGGCGCCGAAGTTCGGCACCTCGAAGCTGCCGGAGACGTTCGTCATCGACCGCCGGGGGCGCATCGTGGCGATCTCGCGCGGCCAGCTCGACGCGAGCTTCCTGAACAAGGCGATCACGCGCGCGCTCCAGAGCGCCGGCACGGCGGGGACGGCCGCCTGATGCGCCGGTCGCTCGTCCTGCTGCTCGCCGTGCTCCTCTGCGCCGGTGCTGCCCTGCCCGCGTTCGCGGCCGCGGCGCAGCCGCGCGTGTCGTTCCCGGACATCGAGGACGAGGTGATGTGCGACACGTGCAACGTGCCGCTGAACATCGCCGACTCCCCGCGCGCAGACCAGCTGCGCCGCGAGATCAAGGGGATGATCGCGCAGGGGCTGACGAAGCCCCAGATCAAGGCCCGGCTGAAGGCCGAGTACGGCCCGAACATCCTGCCGTTGCCGCCGGGCCGCGGGTTCGACCTCGCGGCCTACCTCGTGCCCGCGGCGGTCGCCGCCGGCCTGCTCCTGCTCGGCGTCCTGCTCGTTCCGCGCTGGCGCCGGCGCAGCCGCTCCGGCGGCGGGCGCCCCGACGCCGCCGCGCCGCCGATCAGCACCTTCGACGAGCACCGCCTCGAGGAGGAGCTCGCCCAGTTCGACGGCTGAGCGCCATGCCGATCGCCACCACCGACACCACGGTCGTCGCCGCGTTCGCGGTCGGCTTCGTGTCCTTCATCTCCCCCTGCGTGCTGCCACTCGTGCCGGGGTACCTGTCGTCGATCTCGGGGATCAGCCTCGCGGAGATCCGCTCGGGCGAGCGGCGCCTGTCGCACATCCTGTGGCCGGCGATCGTCTTCTGCCTGTCCTTCACGATCATGTTCGTCGCGCTCGGCATGACCGCGACGGGTCTGGGCGCGACGCTGCGCGACCACAAGGCGACGCTCGACCGGATATCCGGCTTCGTGATCGTCGGGCTCGGCGTGTTCTTCATGCTCACGCCGTTCATCACCCGCTTCAACCAGGAGTGGCGGCCTGAGACGCTGATTCGCCGCGCGGGCGCGGGAAGCCCGGTGATCGCGGGGCTGGCGTTCGCGATCGCGTGGACGCCGTGCGTCGGCCCAACGCTCGCCGCGGTGCTGGCCGCGGCGTCGACCTCCGATTCGGTCGCCCATGGCGGCGTGCTGCTCGCCTTCTACTCGGCGGGGCTCGCCGTCCCGTTCCTGCTCACCGCGATCGCCTTCGACAAGGCGACCGGCGCGTTCCGCTGGCTGCGCGATCGCTACCTCGTCATCACCTTCCTGTCGGGAGCGGTCCTCGTGGCGATGGGCGTCCTCATCCTCAGCGGGGAGCTCACGCGCCTGAACTCCGAGGCGCAGCAGTTCCTCAACTCGGTCGGGCTCAACTTCCTCTACAACATCTGAGCGCCGCGGACGCGGCGCCCGATCGTGTGCGTCGGCGCCGGCGGGACCGACGCAGAAGCACACGACCCACCACGGGCGACCCAGCGCGCGTGGCCACCGCCGCGGCCTCACCCGATCGCGTGCATTGACATCGGCGCCGCCGGCGCAGATGCACGCGATCCCAGCGGACGCGCCCGAGCGCGGACCGACCGGCCACCGGCCCGGTTCCGATCTCTCGTGCGATGACATCGGCGCCGCCGACGCAGACGCACAGGATCGGCGGACGAGGCTGCAAGATCGGCCCCAATCCGCCGCGCGGAGCGAGGGAGATGCGCGCGCGCGGCGAACCCCACCCCATGGCCGCCAGCACCGGCGGGCTTCAGCTGCCCTCGACGATCTCCGCGCCCCGGGCGCGCACCACCGCCGGCACGCTCGCGCACGCGCTCGTCCGCCACCGCGTGATCATCACGCTGCTGGCGATCGTCGCCTTCGGCGCGGGCCTGCGGGTGCACGAGGCGGTCGCGCCCGGGCGCTACCTCTCCGCCGACGAGCGCTCGTACGCGCGCGTGGCGACGAGCCTGGCCGACCACGGCGTGTACGCCGCCCCGGGCCTGGCTGACCCGTGGCACTGGGCGCCAGGCACGCCGGCCCTGTTCGCCGCCGCCCACCTGGCCGCACCCTGGGCCGACGGCGACGGCTCGGTGCAGCAGCTGCGCAGTGCGTTCTGGGCGCAGGCCGCAGTCGGGACGGCACTGATCGTCGTCGCCTTCCTGCTCGCCGCCGGGATCGCCGGCCCGGCTGCCGGCCTGCTCGCCGCCGGCGCCGTGGCCGCCTACCCCCCGCTCGTGTCCGCCACCGGCGACCTCGTGAGCGAGCCGCTCGGCGCCCTGACGCTCGCGCTGGCGATGCTCGCGCTGCTGGGCGCATGGCGGCGCCCCTCGTGGCGGCGGCTCGCCCTGGCGGGGGCCGCGCTCGGCGTGGCGCTGCTCGTACGGGCCGACACGCTCGCCCTGCCCGTCCTGCTGGGCGCCGCCTGGGTCCTGTTCGCCCGCCGGCGCACCGCCACCCGCACGGCGCTCGCGCAGGGCGCGGTCCTCGCGCTCGTGCCGCTGCTCGTCGTGGCCCCGTGGATCGCCTACGCCTCGACCCAGGCGGGGCGCCTGGTGCCCGTCGCCAGCAGCGGCCCCTCGACGCTGTTCGTTGGGACGTTCCTGCCCGGCGACGGCGGGCTCAGCGGAACCCGGCGCGTGCTCGAGCCGTACGTGCGCCGGCACATGCCGAACCTGCACACCGTTCCCGTGAACGACCTCCCCGGCGAGTTCGTGCTGCGCGCCTACATCCGCGAGCGCCATCCCGAGCTCGTCCCGGGTCCCTACCGGGCGATCCCCGAGGCCGCGCTGCGCCACGCGCTGACCTTCGAGGCCGAGCGCAACCTCAAGACCTTCCTCGTGCACCAGCCGATCGCCTACGCGCGCATGGAGCTCGGAAAGGTCGCGCGGATGTGGGGCGGCTACTACCGCGGGGGCACGCACAACCCGCGCGCGTGGCTGACCGCCTGGCACCGGGTGCTGGTCGCGCTCGCGCTCGCCGGCGCGCTCGCGGGGCTGGCGCTCGTCCGCCGCCGCCGCGCCGAGCTCGGGCTCCTGCTGCTCACGGTCGCCGGCGGCACCGCGGTGAACGTCGCCTTCGTCGCCCAGCCGCGCCACAACCTGCCGCTGCTGCCGCTGCTCGCCAGCGCCGGCGCCGCGGGCGCGGTGCTGGCCTGGGGCCGGCTGCGCGGCGGCGGGCTGCCCCCCGAGGCCGATCCCCCCGGCGAAGAGATCACCGTCGAGCGCCGCGCACTCGACGCCCAGCAGGCACCGGCGCCGACGCTGCGCGCGGGCGTCTGAGGCCCGTCACATCTCGTCCGGCGCGGCGACGCCGAGCAGGTCCAGCGCCCGCGCGAGCACCTGCCGGGTGGCGGCGCAGAGCCGCAGGCGGAAGCCCAGGTCGGCCGGCGCCACGCCCAGGACCTGGCAGTCGCGGTAGAAGGCGCTGAACGCGCGCGCGGTGTCCAGCGCGTAGGCGGCGATGCGGTGGGGCGCGCGCTTGTCGGCGGCCTCGGCCACCTCGTCGGGAAACTCCAGCAGGCGCTGCACCAGCGCACGCTCGCTGGGGTGCAGCTCGCGGCGCGCATCGAGGGGCGGGGGCTGCATCCCCTCCTGCGCGGCGCGTCGCAGGATCGAGGCGATGCGAGCGTGCGCGTACTGCACGTAGTAGACGGGGTTCTCGTTCGACTGGCTGCGCGCCAGCTCAAGGTCGAGCTCCATCGTCGTGTCGTGCGAGCGCGCGAGGAGGAACCAGCGTGCCGCGTCCACGCCGATGTCGTCGACGAGGTCGTCGAGCGTCACGAACTCGCCCGCGCGCTTGCTCATCCGCGCCCGCTCGCCGCCCTCGACGAGGTGCACCAGCTGCATGATGATCAGCTCGAGCTCGCCCTCACCGCCCCCCAACGCCCGGTAGGCGGCGTGCATCCGCGGGACGTACCCATGGTGGTCGGCGCCCCAGATGTCGATCAGCAGGTCGAAGCCCCGCTCGCGCTTCTCCTGGTGGTAGGCGATATCCGAGGCGAAGTACGTGTGCTCGCCGCTGGAGCGCTCCAGCACGCGGTCCTTGTCGTCCCCGAACTCCGTCGTACGCAGCCAGAGCGCGCCCTCCCGGCGGAACGTGCGGCCCTGGGCGTCGAGGACGGCGAAGGCGCGCTCGACCGCCGTCGGAGATCCGTCGTGCAGGGTGTGCTCGCGAAACCACGTGTCGAAGACGATCCGAAAGCGCGCCAGGCTGCGCTCGGCCTGCCCGATCATGAGCTCGACGCCGAGCCGCGCGACCTCGTCCACGGGCAGGCCGGCGGCGCCGTCGATCTCGGCGGCCAGATCGCCGATGTAGTCCCCGATGTACCCGCCCTCGGGCGGCTGCTCGCCGCGGGCGCGCGCCTGGATCGAGGCCCCCAGCAGGCTGATCTGGGAGCCAGCGTCGTTGACGTAGAACTCGCGGTGCACGCGGTGGCCGCGGAACTCGAGCAGCCGCGCGAGCGCGTCTCCATAGGCCGCGTTGCGGGTGCCGCCGATGTGCACCGGCCCGGTGGGGTTCGCGCTCACGAACTCGACGTTCACCTGGCGGACAGGGTCCGCGCCCCCGGCGCCCCAGCGCTCGCCGGCCTCGGCGATGGCGCCGAGCGCCTCGGCGTACCACGCCTCCGACAGCACGAGATTCAGGAAGCCGGGTCCCGCGACCTCGCAGGCCGCGAGCGCGGGGCCCAAGGCGGCGGCGAGCTCCTGCGCGAGGCGTGCGGCGACCTCGCGCGGCGGCTCGCCGACGGCCTTGGCGATCATCAGGGCGGCGTTCGTCGCGTAGTCCCCGTGCTCGGCCTGGCGTGGGCGTTCGAGCGTGGGCGCCGCGCGCGGCGCGCCGCCGTCGGCGACAGCTGCCACCGCGCCGTCGAGCGCGGCGCGCAGCGCCTCGAGCGGCGTGCTCATCGACGCGACCCGTGGCCGTCGTTGTCGCGAGAGGCCGATGCCAGCGCCCCCTCCAGGCGCTCCATCGTCGCGACCGGCCCCATCGCGAGGATCACGTCGCCCGCCGTGAGCTGCGTGCCGCCGGGCGGCTGCGGCAGGAAGCTGCCATCGGGACGCCGCACGGCGACGATGATCGCGCCGCCGCGCACGTCGACGACGGTTGCGCCGTCGGCCGTCGAGCCGGGGTCGACCTCGATCTCCTCGAGCCGGTACTGGGGGGCGACGTCGAGCGCCCCGGACACCTGCGGCGTGAGCGCCAGGCGAGCCATCTCCGAGCCGCTGGAGCGGTAGGGCGAGATCACGCGGTTGGCGCCGGCGCGCAGGAGCTTGGGCTCGGTCGAGCGGTCGGAGGCGCGCGCGATGATCGCGATCTCGGGGTTCAGCTGGCGGGCGGAGAGCGTGATGAAGACGTTCTCGGCGTCGTCGTCGACGGCGGCGATCAGCGTCCTGGCGCGCTCCACCCCGGCCTGCACGAGCACGTCGTCGACGGTCGCGTTCCCCTCGATGAAGCGCACGCCGACCCCGCGCGCCTCCTCGAGGTTCTCGTGGTGGGGGTCGATCACGACGTAGCGGGTCCCCGCGGCCCGCAGGTCGGCGGCGGCCTGGCGGCCGACGCGGCCGAAGCCGCAGATGATCACGTGGTCGCTGAGGGCGTCGATGGCCTGCTGCTCGCGTCGATCGTCGAGGAGGGTTCGCAGGTGCCCGGAGACGAGCACCTCGACGCCCGTCACCAGCGCATAGAGCAGCGTACCGACGCCCAGCACGATGAGCGCGA
Source organism: Solirubrobacteraceae bacterium (assembly GCA_035542555.1). Lineage (GTDB taxonomy): Bacteria > Actinomycetota > Thermoleophilia > Solirubrobacterales > Solirubrobacteraceae > F1-60-MAGs163. The sequence continues at coordinate 7,028 of DATKLF010000103.1, forward strand.
CCCAGACGAGCTCCCCCCCGACGGTGTGCGGGCGGTTGCGCGCGCCCTCGGTGGCAACCGTGTCCAGCGACCAGAGGAAGCCGTCCCACACCGAGACGCTCTCGGTCGCCACGTAGCCGGCGGTGCCCGCGGCGAGCAGGACGACGACCGCGAGCGCCACCCAGGCGAAACGGCGCAGGAAACGGTGCAGCTCGGTGCGCGGGACGGCGCTCGCGTGCGTGTCGGCGGCGGGCATCAGTGGTGGTAGGGCTCGCCGGCGAGGATCTTGTGGGCCCGGTAGAGCTGCTCGACCAGCACGACCCGCGCGAGCTGATGGGGCAGCGTCATCGGACCGAACGACAGCCGCTGATCGGGGCTCGGCAGCTGCAGCCCGTACGCACCGCCGATCACGAAGCACCAGTCGCGCCCGCTCATGCGCCGCTCCTCGAGCATGCGGCTGAAGGCGATGCTGTCGCAGGCCTCGCCGCCGGCGTCGAGCAGCGTGACGAACGCGCGCTCGGGAATGCGCCGCTCGACGGCGTCGTTCTCGCGCACCTCGACGAGCTCCAGCCGGCAGTGCCCGGCGATCATGCGCTGGTAGTGCCGCACGTCGTCGACGAACGGCGGGCGCAGGCGGCCGACCGCGATGACCACGATCTTCATGCTGCGCCGACACCGGTGGTCACGAGGCGGGATACTAGGCGGACCATGGCCGACGCACCCAACGAGCCCGAGCGGCACATCAACATCCACATCGAGCCGCAGCAGATGGCGGGCCACTACGCGAACTTCGCGAACGTGAGCCACTCCGACTACGAGTTCACCGTGACGTTCGCGCGCGTGGACCACGAGGTCGAGGAGGGCGAGATGCCGGGCGTCGTCGTCTCGCGCATCAACCTCTCGCCACGCTTCATGCGCGAGCTGATCGACGCGATGGAGGACAACTACGGGCGCTGGAAGGCCCGCGAGACGATCAAGAACCTCCCCGAGGTGGAGCGCCAGCCCGAGGATTTCTAGGCGCGAGCGGGCCCCACGCAGGCGCCGTGACGCTACGGTCGTCACGAGCGCCATGCAGGTCGCCGTCGTCTCCGACATCCACGCCAACATCCAGGCCCTCGAAGCCGTCCTCGAGGACATCGAGGGCACTCCGGCGCGGGAGCTGTGGTGCCTGGGCGACCTGGTTGGCTACGGCGCCGACCCCAACGACTGCGTCGCGATCGTGCGCGAGCACGCGACGCGCTGCATCGCCGGCAACCACGACCTGGCGGTCACCGGCGAGCTGCCGCTCGACGAGTTCTCCCGCGGCGCGGCGCTGGCGGCCCGCTGGACGCAGGAGGTGATCGACCCCGAGAACCTCGAGTGGCTCGCGAGCCTGCGCCCGGCCGGCGAGGCGGACGACGTCGGCCTCTTCCACGGCAGCCCGCGCGACCCGATCTGGGAGTACGTCATCAGCGCGCTGCTGGCCGAGCTGTGCTTCGACCGTCTGCGCACGCGGGTCGCGCTCGTCGGGCACAGCCACGTCGCGCTCTCGTTCGTGCGGCCCGAGGGCGAGCCGGCGACCGGCGCGGCGCGCCGTGCGGACGAGACCGTCGACATCTCGTCCGGAGCGTGGCTGCTGAACCCTGGCAGCGTCGGCCAGCCGCGTGACGGCGACCCGCGGGCGGCGTGGCTGCTGCTCGACCTCACCGCCGGGCTGGCCACCTGGCGGCGCACCGAGTACGACATCGACGGGGCGGCGGCGGCGATCCGCGCGGCCCGCCTGCCTGACTCCCTCGCCGAGCGCCTTCAGTACGGTCAATGACGATGCACCGGTATCCGATCGTCCTCGCCCTCGCGGCGCTGCTCGGCCTGTCCGCGACGGGAATGACGGCCTGCGGGACCAGCAGCAAGCTGCTGCCGGCCGGCGACGCGGCGGCGATGGACAACGCGCTCGCCGACGTCTCGGACGCGACCGCCGCCGGCGACTGCGCGCGCGCGATCGCAGCGCTGCGCCGCGCCCAGCAGGCGTACGCGCGGCTGCCGGCGAGCGTCTCCCCGGCGCTCACCGCGCGCATCGGCCAGGGCCTGCAACGGCTCGCGGTCTCCGTGCCGGCCCAGTGCCAGGCCGCCCAGACCACCCCGGCCACGCCGCCCGCCTCGAGCGGCACGTCGACCTCGACCTCGACGACGACCACGCAGACGAGCACCACGACGACGACCACGACGCCCACGACGACGACCACGACCACCACGACGCCCACGACGACGCCCACGACCGGGACGACCCAGTCCACGACGCCCGCCAACCCCGGCGGCGTCAGCCCAGATCAGGGGGCGGGCTCGGGATGAGCGACGAGCTGCTGGCTGGTCGCTACGAGCTCGGCGAGCGCCTGGGCACGGGCGGCATGTCCACGGTCGTCCTGGCGTTCGACCGCCGGCTCGAGCGCCCCGTCGCGATCAAGCTGCTGGCCGAGCACCTGGCCGACGACCGCCAGTTCGTCGCGCGCTTTCGCCGTGAGGCGCTGAGCGTCGCGCGGCTCGTGCACCCGAACATCGTCCAGGTCTTCGACTTCGGGCTCGACGAGGGCAGCGGGCGCCAGTACATCGTCATGGAGTACGTCCAGGGCCAGTCGTGCGCGGAGATCCTGCGCGAGCGCGGGATGCTGCCGGTCGCGGAGGCGCTCGGGATCATCTCGCAGGCCTGCCGCGGGCTCGACTACGCGCACCAGGGGGGCGTCGTGCACCGCGACGTGAAGCCCGGCAACCTCCTGCGCTCCGACGACGGCGTCGTGAAGCTCGCCGACTTCGGCATCGCCAAGGCGATCAGCGAGGAGTCGTCGATCACCCAGGTCGGCTCGGTGCTCGGCACCGCCGCCTACCTGGCGCCCGAGCAGGCGACCGGTCAGGAGGCGACGGCGCGCTCGGACATCTACGGGCTGGGCGTCGTGACCTATCAGCTGCTGTCCGGCCGCCTGCCGTACGAGGCCGCGACGCTCACCGAGCTGGCGCTCAAGCAGCAGCGCGAGGCGCCGCCCCTGCTCGACCAGCTGAACCCGGAGGTCACGCCCGAGCTCGCCACGGCCGTGGACCGCGCGCTCGCGCTCGACCCCGAGGACCGCTACGCGACGGCCGAGGAGATGCGCCAGGCGCTCGGCGACGGCGCGCGCGGCATCGCGTGGGACCGCGGCGCTCCGGCGCGCACCCACGCCACGAGCGTCGCGCCGGCCGCCGCCATACAGGCCGCGCCGCCCACCCCGGTGCAGCAGCGCCGGCCGATCCAGCCCGCGCACCCGCGCAACCAGCCGGCGCCCGCCGTCGCAGCTCCCGCGCAGGCCCCCGCCCGCCGGCGGCGCAGCGTCGGCCCCGTGATCGTCGTGCTGCTCGCGCTCGCGGCGGGCGCGGCCGTGATCGTCCTGGCGACCAGCTCCTCGCAGAGCGTGCGCCTGCGCCAGGTCGTCTACCCGAAGGTCGACCGCACCGTCAGCGAGCTCCAGCAGCTCATCCGCCAGAACACGCGCTGAGCGCGCACCGCGCGCGTCGAGCGTCCCGGAGCGCCGCCCATAGGCGGCAGCCAGGGACGTTCGCGTGTCTGCGTCGGGCTACGGCATCGCGCCGGCGCGCAGCTCGGCGGCAGCCTGCGCGAGCGTGCCGGCCGCGAGCGCCTCGCGCAGGCGGCGCATGACGCGCTCGACGAAGGCGAGGTTGTGGAGCGTCAGCAGGCGCTGGGCGGTCAGCTCGCGCGCGCGCGTCATGTAGCGCAGGTAGGCGCGGCTGTAGCCGATCGCGCATGCCGGGCAGGGGCAGCCGTCGAGGATCGGCTCGTCGCTGTCCTTCCAGCGTGCCGCCGTCAGGTCGACGCGCCAGCGCTCGCCCGGTGCGGGGACGAGCGCCATCCCGTGGCGCCCCAGGCGCGTCGGCATCGCGCAGTCGAAGGCGTCGATGCCGAGCTCGACCCCGGCGATCAGGTCGTCGACGTCGCCGATGCCGAGCAGGTGGCGCGGGCGATCATCCGGCAGCACCGCCGTCGTCCACCCCACGACCTCATACATCTGCGGCTTGTCGGCGCCGAGCGAGCCGCCGATCGCGATGCCGGCGCAGCCGCTCGCCGCGACCTCCTGCGCACTCGCAACCCGCAGGTCCTCGTACACGCCGCCCTGGACGATCCCGAAGACGAGCTGGCCGTCCGGCCCGTGCCGCTCATGCCAGTCCAGGCAGCGACGCAGCCAGCGGTGCGTGCGCTCGGTCGAGCGCGCGGTGTACTCGCGGTCGACGTGGAAGGGCGTGCACTCGTCGAAGACGAGCGCCAGATCCGAGCCGAGGTTCGCCTGGATGGCCATCGAGGTCTCCGGCGCCATGAACCGCTCGCTGCCGTCGAGGTAGGAGCGGTAGCGGACCCCCTCCTCCTCGATCGCAAGGATGCGCCCCTGGCGCTCGGGGCCGTGCGCCGCGCGGCCCTTGATCTCGTCGGCGACGGTCCCGTGGCCCATCGAGAAGACCTGGAACCCGCCGGAGTCCGTGACGATCGGCCCGTCCCAGGCCATGAAGCGGTGCAGCCCGCCGAGGCGCGCGATCAGCTCGTCGCCCGGATCCAGGTGCAGGTGGAACGTGTTCCCGAGCACCATGTCGAACCCGAGCCCCGCGACCTCCGCCGGGAGCAGGGTCCTGACGGTCGCCTTCGTGGCAAGCGGCACGAACGCCGGCGTACCCACGTCGCCGTGCGCGGTGCGCAGGACGCCGGCGCGCGCGCGCGACCCCGGGTCGCGGGCGGTGACGTCGAACCAGGGCGCGGTGCTCAGTTGCGGTTGCCGCCGAGGAAGACGGTCACGAAGTAGAGCAGCTGCGCCAGCGACGCGAGCGCGCCGGCGACGTAGGTCAGCGCCGCGCTCGTGAGGACCTTGCGCACGCCGACGCTCTCATCCGGGTTTGCGATCCCGAGCGTCTTGAGCTGCACCGCCGCGCGCCGCGAGGCGTCGAACTCGACCGGCAGCGTCACGAGCTGGAACAGCACGACCGCCGCGAACAGCACCACCGCGACGAGGATGAGGTTCAGCGACTGCAGGACGAAGCCGACGAGCAGCACGATCGACCACGTGCTCGAAGCGAACGCGGTCGCCGGCCACAGCGCCGAGCGCACCGTCATGGGCTTGTAGGCCTTGGCGTGCTGGATCGCGTGGCCGCACTCGTGGGCGGCCACCGCGGTCGAGCTGACGGTCGCGGCGGCGTACACCGGCTCGGAGAGGTTGACGGTGCGCGTGCGCGGGTCGTAGTGGTCCGTGAGCTCGCCCGGCACGGCGTTCACCGGCACGCCCTGCAGGCCGTTGGCGTCGAGCACGCGGCGGGCGACGTCGGCGCCGGTGAGACCGGTGTCCTCGGGCACCTGTGAGTACTCCTGGAAGGTGCTCTTGACCTTGTGCTGGGCCCAGAGGCCGAGCGCCAGCGGGATCGCGAAGCAGATGATGTAGAGGCCGAGGTTGTGCATGGCGGTGACGCCCACCCCGGATGATACGAGGGCGCCCGGGGAATCCCGGACGCCCTGCGTGTCAGCGTTCGGGCGCGGACGCTAGGAGGTCTTGCCGGCCTCGCCCTCGATGTCCGCCGGGGCGTTCCCGACGGCGATCTGGACCTTGTGCGGCTTGCGCTCGGCGGGCTTGGGGATCCGCACCTCGAGCACGCCCTTGTCGAACGAGGCCTTCACCTGCGCGGCGTCGACCCCCTCGGGCAGCGTGACGGCCCGGCGGAAGCTGCCGTAGGCGCGCTCGATGCGCACCTGGCCGGCCTTCTCCTCGCGGTGCTCGGACTTGCGCTCGCCCGAGATCGTGAGCACGTCGCCCTCGACCTCGACATGGACGTCCTGCTCGGGAACGCCCGGCAGGTCGGCCTTGAGCACGAACGCGTCGTCGGTCTCGACGAGATCCATCGCCGGAACGAAGCGCGGAACGGCCGAGCCGCCGCTCGCCGGGTCGAAGAAGCTGGAGAAGAGCCGGTTCATCTCGCTCTGCAGCGTGGGGAAGTCCCGGGCCGGCTCCCAACGGACAAGTGCCATGGCATTCACCTCTCGTGGTCGTTGACGTGCTGGCGACCTTGTTGGTCACGAAGTATGAAATCTAAGTCTACACATGTCAAGTGATCTTCCATCTTCGCATTGCATCTGAGCGTGCCATGCGCGGCGGCGCGCCTCCGCCGGGGAAGCGCTGCGGGGAACTGCGGAGCGCCCAGTGCGGTGACGAGCGGACCCCGGAGGCCGCGCGGGGCCTAGCATCCATCCGGTGACGGCCGACCTCGATCCACAGGGCGCCGGCTCGCTGCTCGTCCGCGCGATGCGCGGCGAGCCCGTGGCGCACCGGCCGGTGTGGTTCATGCGCCAGGCGGGCCGCTCGCTGCCGGAGTACCGCGCCCTGCGCAGCGCGGGCGGGCTGCTCGAGCTCTGCCACGACCCGGCGCTCGCCGCGGAGGTCACGATGCAGCCGGTGCGCCGCCACGGTGTCGACGCCGCGATCCTGTTCTCGGACATCGTCTTCCCGCTCCACGCGATCGGCGTCGGCGTCGAGATCCGGCCAGGCGTCGGCCCCGTGCTCGACGAGCCGGTGCGCACGCGCGCGGACCTCGAGCGCCTGCGCCCCTTCGAGCCGGATGCCGACGCGCCGGAGCTGGCCGAGGCCGTGCGCCTGGTGCGCGCGGACCTGTCGGTCCCTGTGATCGGGTTCGCCGGCGCGCCGTTCACCGTCGCCAGCTACCTCGTCGAGGGCGGGCCCTCCAAGATGCAGGCCCGCACCCGCGCCCTGATGCTCGCCGACCCGGCGCTCTGGACCGCACTCTGCGAGCGCCTCGCCGACCACGCCGTCACCTCGCTCACCGCGCAGGTACAGGCCGGCGCGGCCGCGGTGCAGCTCTTCGACAGCTGGGCGGGGTCGCTGTCGGCGGAGCGCTACGAGGCGCAGGTGCTGCCGGTGATGCGCACGCTCGTCGAGCGTCTGCGCCCGCTCGGCGTGCCCGTCGTCTCCTTCGCGCTCGGAGGCGGGCACCTGCTGGAGCTGCTCGCGGCGGCCGGCGCCGACGTCGTCGGCGTCGACTGGCGCACGCCGCTCTCGCAGGCTCGCACGCGCCTCGGCGCAAGCGTCGCGCTGCAGGGGAACCTCGACCCCGCCGCGTGCCTGGCGGGCTGGGAGGTCGCGCGCGCGTCCGCCGACGCCGTGCTCGCCGACGCACCCGAGCACGGCCACGTCTTCAACCTGGGGCACGGCGTCTTCCCCGAGACCGATCCGGGCATCCTCACCGCGCTCGTCGCGCACGTGCACGAGCGCACCGCCAGCCCCCCGATCCCGGCAGGAGCGCATGTCAGCTGAGCAGCGCGGGCGCGTCGGCGTCCTCGTCATGGCCTACGGCACCCCGGCGAGCCCGGCCGATGTCGAGCGCTACTACACCGACATCCGCCGCGGGCGCGCGCCCACCCCGGAGCTCCTCGCCGAGCTGCGCGAGCGCTACGAGGCGATCGGCGGGATCTCGCCGCTGCTTCAGATCACGCGCGCGCAGGTCGCCGGCATCGGCGCGGCGCTCGAGGAGGCCCACCCCGGGCGCTTCGTCGTCGCGCTCGGTCAGAAGCACACCGCGCCGTTCATCGAGGACGGGGCCGCCGAGCTCCTCGCGCTGGGCGTCGAGCGCATCGTCGGGCTCGTGCTCGCCCCCCACTTCTCGACGATGAGCATCGCCCAGTACGCCGAGCGCGCTATCGCGGCGGTCGACGGGCGCGTCCCCGTGGACGTCGTGCGCTCCTGGCACCTGGAGCCCGGCTACCTCGACCTGCTGGCGGGCTACGTCACCGATGCCCTCGCCGACGTCGGCGGGCAGGAGGGCTGCGAGGTCCTGTTCACGGCCCACAGCCTTCCGCAGCGGATCCTGGAGGCCGGCGACCCCTATCCCGAGCAGCTGGCGCAGACCGCCGCGGCGCTCGCCGCGCGCGCGGGCGTCGAGCGCTGGTCCGTGGCGTGGCAGAGCGCCGGGCGCACCGCCGATCCCTGGATCGGCCCGGACGTCCTCGACGTGCTGCGCGAGCGCGCCGCCGGAGGAACGCGCGCGGTCGTCGTCTGCGCCTGCGGCTTCGTCGCCGATCATCTCGAGGTGCTCTACGACCTCGACATCGAGGCGCGCGGGGTCGCCGACGAGCTCGGCCTGGCGTTCGCCCGGACGCGCTCGCCGAACGCCGATCCCACGTTCACGCGCATGCTCGCGGGTGTCGCGCTCGCCCAGGCGGGGCTCGGCGCGCGGGAGGCCGCGGCCCGATGAGCACCCGCGTCGTCGTCATCGGCGCCGGCATCGCCGGGCTCGCGGCCGCGCGGACGCTCGCCCATGCCGACGACTCTCCGCAGGTCACGGTCCTCGACGCGTCGGAGCGCCCGGGCGGGCGGATCCGGACCGTGCCGTTCGCAGGCGCGGCGCTCGACGTCGGCCCGGATGCGCTGCTCAGCCGCGCGCCCGGCGCGGTCGAGCTGTGCCGCGAGCTCGGTCTCGGCGAGGACCTCGTCCCCCCCGGCGAGGGCCCCTCGTTCGTGTGGACGCGCGGCGCGCTGCGCCCGCTGCCTGCAGGGCTCCTGGCGGGGCTGCCCGCCGGTCCCGGCGACCTGCTGCGCTCGCGCATCCTCTCCCCGCCCGGCGTGGTGCGCGCGGGGATGGACCTCGTCCTTCCCGGGCAACGGCTGCAGGGCGACGAGTCGATCGGCGCGCTCGTGCGCCGGCGGCTCGGGCGACAGGTCCTCGAGCGGTTGATCGACCCCCTGCTCGGCGGCATCAACGCCGGCCACTGCGACGAGCTCAGCCTCGAGGCCACCGCGCCGCACCTGGCCGCGGCGGCCCGCGCCGACCGCAGCATCATCCGCGGCCTGCGCGCGACCGTCCCGGCGCCGCCCCCGGGCGCGCCCCCCGCGCCGGTGTTCCTGACGCTGCGCGGCGGGCTCGAGCGGCTCGTCGACGCGGTCGCCGCCGACCTCGGCGCCGCGGAGCTGCGGCTCGGGGCCCCCGCCGGGCGGATCGAGCAGGTGGCGGAGGGCCTGCGCGTCGTGCTCGCGTCCGGCGAGCGGATCGACGCCGACCACGTCGTGCTCGCGACACCCGCCGCCGTCGCCGCCGGCTTGGTGCGCGACAGCGCGCCGCACGCCGCGGCCGAGCTCGGCGACATCCCTGCCGCCTCCGTCGCCGTCGTCGCGCTCGCTTTCCCGCGCGGCGCGGTCGCCGTGCCGGCCGGCACGGGGTTCGTCACCGCGCGCGACGAGCCGCTGGAGATCACCGCGTGCACGTGGGCGACGTCGAAGTGGCCGCACCTCGCGGCGCAGACGACCGACACGATCGTCAAGTGCTCGATCGGCCGCGCCGGCGAGGACGCCGCCGTCGACCTGGCCGACGACGAGCTCGTGGCGCGCGCGCGCCGTGCGCTCGAGCGCACCATGGGCGTGCGCAGCGCGCCCGCGCAGACGCTCGTCGCGCGCCACCACGGCGCATTCCCCCAGTACGCGGTCGGCCACCTCGAGCGCGTCGCACGCGTCGAGGCGGAGCTCGCCGCGGCCCTCCCGGGCCTCGAGCTCGCCGGCGGCGCCTACCGCGGGGTCGGCGTCCCGAGCTGCATCACGAGCGGCCAGGCGGCCGCGCGGCGCGTGCTCGCCGCGCCCGCGCCGTCGCCAACAACCACCAGGAGCTGAGCGCACCGATGAGCACCTCCAGCGAGGGTCATACCTACACCGTGTACGCCGCCTACCAGGCGCCCGCCGAGGCCGGCACGCCCGCCGGCGCCGCCGCCGCGGGCGCCGCCGCCGAGGCCGAGCTGAGCGCGATCCCGGACGTGACCCTGCGCGGCGCGTACCATCTGACCGGCTTTCGCGCCGAGGCCGACGTCATGGTCTGGCTGACCGGGACGAGCGCGGACGCGATGCAGGACGCGATCACCGCGCTGCGGCTCACCCCCTTCGGCCGCAGCCTCGTGCCGTACTGGAGCGCGATCGGCGTGCACCGCGACGCGGAGTTCAACCGCGCCCACATCCCCGCCTTCCTCGCCGGGGAGGAGCCGCACAAGTACCTGTGCGTGTACCCGTACGTGCGCTCGCTGGAGTGGTACCTGCTGCCCGCCGACGAGCGCCGCGAGATGCTCGCCGAGCACGGGCGGATGGGCCGCGACTACCCCGACGTGCGCGCGAACACGGTCAGCTCGTTCGCGCTGGGTGACTACGAGTGGCTGCTGGCCTTCGAGGCCGACGAGCTCGAGCGGATTGTCGACGTCATGCGCCATCTGCGCGGCGCGCAGGCGCGGCGCCACACGCGCGAGGAGCTGCCGTTCCTGACCGGCATCCGCAAGCCGCTCGCCGAGATCGCTGCGGCGCTCGGGTAAGAAGGCTTTCGAAAAGCCGCGCGGCGCACGACGCCGCGGATGCTCCGTCCCACGCCCTGCGGCTCATTTCCAGACACCTTCTCAGGGCCCTTGGGCCGGTGACGCAGCGGGCCGGCGGCGCACCGGCGGGCCGGAAGAGCGGCGAACGGCGCAGCCCCGCGGGCGCACAGCGGGCACGGCCCGGGCACCGGCGACGGTGGGCCGCAAAGCGGACGCATGACGTCCGAAACCCAGCCCACCCCACGCACACGCGCCCGCGCTGGGGACGGTGGGCCGGGAAGCGGACGCACGACGTCCGAAACCCAACCCACCCAGCCGTCCGCGGGGATCGCGGATGCCGGCCGCCGGCTTTCCGAACCCGGTTCTAGCTGCAGGGCGGCGCGTTCGCGCCGGTGTCGTCGCCGGCCAGGATACGGTCCCAGACCGTGCCGAGGACCTCGAGCTCCTCGGCGCTCACGCGATCCAGGAAGCGCTCGCGCACGCCCGCCAGATGGGTGCGGCGCGCTGCCTCGAGCTTGGCGGCGCCCGCCGGGGTCAGGCGCGCGAACGAGCCGCGCGCGTCGCTCGGGCAGGACTCGCGGGCGACGAGCCCCTCGCGCTCGAGCCGGTCGACGAGCCGCGTGAGGCCGCTGCGGCTGAGGATCACCGACTCGGCGAGGTCGCTCATGCGCATCCGCCGGCCGTCCGCGTGCCAGACGTGCAGCAGGACCTCGTACGAGCTCAGCGGGAGGCCGTGCTCGGCCTCGAGCTCCGCGTCGAGCGCCTTCGTCAGCGCGGCGTGCGCGCGCAGCATCCCGCGCCACGCGCGCAGCTCCTGCGCGTCGAACGGGGCGCTGCGTCGGGCTGTCGCGTCGGTCGTCGCCATGGTGGAATCGGAGTTTCGGGGGCCCCGCGCGCGCTGAACCTACCAAGCGCAGCGGAGCAATTCGCTTCCTATTGTTGCACATGCAATCATCAGGTCATGGCACTCCAGGGTCTGCACCACATCACCGCGATCACGGCCGACGCGCAAGCGAACGTCGACTTCTACGCACGGCTGCTCGGCCTGCGGCTGGTGAAGAAGACCGTGAACTTCGACGAGCCGTCCGTCTACCACCTCTACTTCGGCGACGAGCTCGGCGCGCCCGGGTCGATCCTCACCTTCTTCGAGTTCCCGGGCGCGGCACCCGGGCGCGCGGGCGACGGGCAGCTGCACGCGATCCAGTGGCGCGTGGCGGGCGAGGAGGCGCTCGCGTTCTGGGAGGCGCGGCTGCAGGGCGCGGGTGTCGCGACCGGCCGTGACGGCGGGGCGCTGCTCTTCCACGACCCGGAGGGCCTCGCGCACGAGCTGCACGCCCCGCCGCACGCGGGCGCCGACGCGCCGCTCACCGCCGACGCGCCGGACATCCCCGCCGAGCACGCGCTGGAGGGGTTCGAGGGCGTGCGCGCCTACGCCTCGGTGCCCGGCCGCAGCACCCCGCTCCTCGAGGCGCTCGGGTTCCGCCGCGACGGCGACGGCGAGCGCTGGCTGCTCGGCGACGGCGTGCGCCACGCCCGCCTGGTCTTCGACCGCCCACCGGCAGAGCGCGCGCGCCAGGGCGCGGGCAGCATCCACCACGTCGCCTGGTCGGCCGCCGACGACGCCGAGCTGGCCGAAGCCGGCGCCGTGGCCGCGCGTGCCGGGGCTCGCCCGACACCGGTGATCGACCGCCAGTACTTCCACTCGGTCTACTTCCGCGAGCCCAGCGGCGTGCTGTTCGAGCTGGCATCGCGCGACATCGGGTTCACCGTCGACGAGCCGGCGGCCGAACTCGGGCAGGCGCTCAAGTTGCCGCCGCAGTACGAGGCGCAGCGGGCGCGGATCGAGCCGCGCCTGACGCCGCTCGCGAACCCGCGCGCCGCCGCGTGACCACCGCCCTCCCCGACACGCTCGTCCACCGCGTGCGACCCGCCGCCGGCGCACCGCAGGGCGCGCTCGTCCTGATGCACGGACGCGGTACCGATGAGACCGACCTCTTGGGATTCCTCGACCTGCTGGATCCGCGCCGGCGCCTGCTCGGGATCACGCCCGGCGGGCCGCTGCACCTCCCGCCCGGTGGGCGCCACTGGTACATCGTCCAGCGGGTCGGCTACCCCGACCCCGGCACGTTCGCCGCCGGCTACGCGACGCTGAGCGCGTTCGTCGACGCGATCCCGCAGGCCGCCGGCGTGCCGTGGGACCGGATCGTCCTGGGCGGCTTCTCGCAGGGGGCGGTGATGGCATACGCGCTCGGCCTCGGGCCCGGGCGCCCGCGGCCGGCGGCGATCATCGCGATGAGCGGCTTCGTGCCGGCGGTCCACGGCTGGGTGCCCGACCTGGACGCGCGCCGCGGGCTGCCGGTCTGGATCGCCCACGGCCGGCGTGACCCGGTCATCGGCGTGGAGTTCGGTCGCGCGGCCCGCGACCTGCTCAGCGCCGGCGACCTCGAGGTCACCTACGACGAGAGCGACGCCGCCCACCACGTCGACCCACGCGCGCTCGCAGCACTGCCGGCGTGGATCGAGCGCGTCGTGCCGCCGACCGCCTGAGGCCGAGCGGCTACGCCTGCCCGGCGATCAGCGAGCGCCCCGTCATCCCCGCCGGCTGCTCGATCCCGAGCAGCTCGAGGATCGTCGGCGCCACGTCGGCGAGCACGCCGCCGTCGCGCAGCCGCAGGCCGTCCTCGGTGATGATCAGGGGCACGGGATTGAGCGAGTGCGCGGTGTTCGGAGAGCCGTCCTCGTTCAGCATGTGGTCGGCGTTGCCGTGGTCGGCGGTGATGACGACGACGCCGCCGCTCTCCTGCACGGTGCGCACCACGTCGCCGAGGCACGCGTCGACGGTCTCGATCGCGGCGACGGCCGCCGGGATGACACCGGTGTGACCGACCATGTCGGCGTTCGCGAAGTTGATGATCCCGAAGCGCGGCGCGTCCTCGCGCCACGCCGCGACGAACGCGTCGGCGGCCTGGCGCGCGCTCATCTGCGGTTTGAAGTCGTAGGTCGGCACGTCGCGCGGGGAGTCCACGAGCTCGCGTCGCTCGCCCTGCTCGGGGGTCTCCTCCCCGCCCCCGAAGAAGTACGTCACGTGCGGGTACTTCTCGGTCTCGGCGACGTGCAGCTGACGCCCGCCGGCCGCGGCGATCACGTGCGGGAGCGTCGTGCCCGGGTGTGCCGGCGGGAAGGCGACGGGGTAGGGCCAGCCCTCCTCGTACTCGGTCAGGCACGCGTAGCGCTCGACCGTGCCCGCGCCACCGCGGTCGATCTCGCCGAACGCGGGGTCGGCGAGCGCGAGCGTGATCTCGCGCATGCGGTCCGGGCGGAAGTTGAACGCGACGACGCTGTCGGCCGGGCGTATGCGCGACTCGGCCCCGACGGTCGTCGCCGTGATGAACTCGTCGGTCTCGTCGCGCTCGTAGGCCTGCGTGCAGGCGGCGGGCGCGGCGTCGACGTGGTGGGCGGCGGTGCCATGCACGAGCAGGTCGTAGGCCTGCTGCAGGCGGTCCCAGCGCCGGTCGCGGTCCATCGCGTAGTAGCGCCCGATGACGGTTCCGATGCGTGCGCAGGTGGTCTCGGCGCACCAGCCGTCGACGGTCTCGAGGAAGCCGGCGCCGGACGTCGGCGAGGTGTCGCGGCCGTCGGTGAACGCGTGGATGACGAGGTCGTCGGCGCCCAGGTCGGCGCCCATGCGGATCAGCGCGCGCAGATGGTCCATGCTCGAGTGGACGCCGCCGTCGCTCACCAGGCCGATCAGGTGCACGCGCCCGCCGCCGCGCAGCGCGTCGCGCAGCACCGGGTTCTCGTCGAGCTCGCCGTCCTGCACGGCATCGTCGATCCGAGTGAGGTCCTGGCGGATGATCGAGCCCGCGCCGAGGTTGAGGTGCCCGACCTCGGAGTTGCCCATCTGCCCCTCCGGCAGGCCGACGGCGCGCCCGCACGCGCTGAGCTGCGTGCGCGGGTAGCGTGCCCACAACTCGTCGAAGACGGGCGTGCGCGCCAGCGAGATGGCGTTCCCGGGACCGGGCTCGGCGATCCCCCAGCCGTCGAGAACGACAAGCACCGCCGACGACGCCGGGAGGGTCATCGCCGTGCCGCCTCGACGATCGCGGCGAACGACTCCGGCTCGAGCGACGCGCCGCCCACGAGCGCCCCGTCGATGTCGGGCAGCCCGAGCAGCTCGGCGGCGTTGTCGGGCTTGACGCTCCCGCCGTACTGGATCCGGATCGCCTCCGCGGCGTCGGGGCTGCGGTCGGCGACGAGCGCGCGCACGAACGAGCACGCCTCCTGCGCCTGCTCGGGCGTGGCGACCGTGCCGGTGCCGATCGCCCAGATCGGCTCGTAGGCGATCACGACCTCGTGCAGGCGTTCGGACGGCACGCGCTCGAGGTCCTCCTGCACCTGATGGCGCAGCTTGCGCTCGGTCGCCCCGGACTCGCGCTCGGCCTCGGTCTCGCCGACGCAGAGGATCGGCACGAGCCCGGCGTCGAGGGCGGCGGGCACCTTCTCGGCGAGCGCCCGGTCGGTCTCGCCGAAGTGCTCGCGACGCTCGGAGTGGCCGAGCACCACGCCGTGCACGTCGAGCTCGGTGAGCATCGGGGCGCTGACCTCACCGGTGAAGGCGCCGCTCGGCTCCTGGTGCATGTTCTGCGCGAAGACCTGCACGCGCGAGCCGCGCGTCGAATCGACCATCGCCTGCAGGTCGGTGAAGGGGACGCAGATCGCGACGTCGACGCCCTCGGACGACGAGACGCGCGGCAGCAGGGCCCAGATGAACTGCTCGGCCTCCGCGACCGTCTTGAACATCTTCCAGTTGCCGGCGATCAGCGGGATGCGCGTCATGTGCTCAGGGCCTCCACGCCCGGCAGGGTCCGTCCCTCGACGAGCTCCAGCGTCGCGCCTCCGCCGGTCGAGAGGTGCGTCACGCGGTTCTCGAGCCCGAAGGCCTTCAGCGCTGCGGCGCTGTCACCGCCGCCGACGACCGTCGTGCCCGGGCAGGCGGCGACGGCCTCCGCGACGGCACGGGTCCCGGCCGCGAAGGGCTCCAGCTCGAAGGCGCCCATCGGGCCGTTCCAGAAGACGCTGCCCGCGACCGCGATCTCGCGCGCGTACGCCTCGGCGGTGCGAGGGCCCACATCGAGCCCCATCCAGCCGTCGGGGACGTCGACGCCGTCGAGCGCCCGGCGCTCGGCCTCCACGGCGAAGCGGTCGCCCAGCACGAGGTCGACGGGGAGCAGCAGGCGGCTCCCGCGCTCGGCAGCGTCGGCGAGCACGCGGCGCGCGGGCTCGAGGTCCTCCTCGGCGCACAGCGAGGCGCCGACCGCGTGGCCCTGCACGCGCAGGAACGGAAAGCACATCGCGCCGCCGATCAGCACCGCGTCGGCGACGCGCAGGAACGCGTCGAGCACACCGATCTTGTCGGTGACCTTCGCCCCGCCGACGATCGCGACGAGCGGCCGCGGCGGGTCGGAGAGGATGCCGGTGATCGTCTCGACCTCACGCTCGAGCAGCAGGCCCGCGGCGCTCGGCGAGAGGTGCTGCACGATCCCGACGTTCGAGGCGTGGGCCCGGTGCGCGACCCCGAACGCGTCGTCGACGAAGGCCTCCGCCAGGCGCCCGTACGCCGCCGCGAGGACGGGGTCGTTCTTCGTCTCCCCCGGCTCGAAGCGGACGTTCTCGAGCATCAGCACGTCACCCGACTCGAGGTTGTGCGCGAACCCCTCGACCTGCTCGCCCACGACGGCCGGGGCGAGCGTCACGTCCCACCCGGTCAACTCGGCGAGCCGGTCGGCGGCCGGGCGCAGGGAGAAGGCCGGGTCCCAGCCCTTCGGGCGCCCGAGGTGCGCGGCGAGGACGAGCGAGCAGCCCGCGTCGCGCAGGCGCTCGAGCGTCGGCAGCGCCGCCCGGATGCGCGCGTCGTCGGTCACCTGCTGCGCCGCGTCGAGCGGGACGTTGAAGTCGACGCGGACGAACACGCGCCGGCCCTCGACGTCGATGTCATCGAGCGTTCGCATGTGCCCCGGCGGCACTCCGCGGCTCCTAGAGGAGCTTCTGCACGAGGTCGACGAGACGGTTGGAGTAGCCCCACTCGTTGTCGTACCAGCTCACGACCTTCACGAGGGTGTCGTCGATCACCGAGGTCAGCAGCCCGTCGACGATCGAGCTGTGCGGGTCGGTGATGATGTCGGTCGAGACGATCGGGTCCGTGGTGAACTTCAGGATCCCCGCCAGCGGGCCGTTCGCCGCGGCCTCGAAGGCGCCGTTGAGCTCCTCCACCGACGTCGCGCGGCTCGCCTCGAAGGTCAGGTCGACGAGCGAGCCGGTGATCACCGGGGCGCGCACCGCGAAGCCGTGCAGCTTGCCCTGCAGCTCGGGCAGCACCAACCCGACGGCCTTGGCGGCCCCGGTCGAGGTCGGCACGAGGTTCACGGCGGCCGCACGGCCACGACGCAGGTCCCTGTGCGGCGCGTCCTGCAGCGCCTGGTCGCCGGTGTAGGCGTGGATCGTCGTCATCAGCCCGTGCTTGATGCCGACCGTGTCGTTGGCGACCTTCGCGAACGGCGCCAGGCAGTTCGTCGTGCAGGAGGCGTTGGAGATGACGTGGTGGGCGTCTTTGTCGTACTCGTCGAAGTTCACGCCGAGCACGAAGGTCTTGTCCGGATCGGTGGCCGGCGCGGAGATGAGGACCTTCTTGGCCCCGCCGGCGAGGTGCTTGGCGGCGTCGTCGCGCTTCGTGAAGAACCCGGTCGACTCGACGACGACGTCGGCGCCCAGCTCGCCCCACGGGAGGGCCCCCGGGTCGCGCTCGGCCAGCACGCGGATCTCGTCGCCGTCGATCGAGATGCCGTCCGCGGTCGTCTCGACGACGCCGTCGTACGGCCCGAGGATCGAGTCGTACTTGAACAGGTGCGCGAGCGTCTTGGCGTCGGTGAGGTCGTTGACGGCGACGATGTCGATGTCGGCGCCGGCGGCCCTCGCGGCACGCACCATGTTGCGGCCGATCCGGCCAAAGCCGTTGATTCCCACGCGTACGGGCATGCGGTGTTCGGTCCTTCCTCTGAGCGGACGCGCCGCGCCGGGCGCGCGGTTCGCGGTGGCGGCCGCTGGAGCGTATCGGGCCGGGGCGTGCGCGCGCCGTCCGGCCCGGCCGCGTGTGACGGGCGGCGCGGCCGGCGCTCGGCGGTGGGCCGGATTGCGGACGTCACGCGTCCTTGAGCCGGCCCACCGCGATCGATGACCGCCGGCCGGCCGCAGCTGGGCCGGATTGCGGACCTCATCCGTCCTCGATCCGGCCCGCCCGTCGCCCGGGCGCCCCAGCCGTGGACGCCCCGTGCCCTCGGCGCCCCGGGGCCGCCCGTGCCCTCGGCGGCCCGGGCCCGCGCCCCGCGGGGCCGCGCTGGCTCAGGCCGACGAGCGCGCCTCGACGCCCATCCGAGCCGGTCACCGCCCACCGGTCCCCGCGCCGCCGCGATTCAGGAGTCCCGGTGCGCCACGTCCACGACCACGTCGTCGCGGCCCTCGTAGCGGCCGCCGAGGGCCTCGGCGATCGCGACGGAACGGTGACGACCGCCCGTGCAGCCGATCGCGATCGTGAGGTGGGCCTTGCCCTCGGCGACGTACTGCGGGATGAGGAAGTCGAGCAGCGGCAGGAGGTGGTCGTAGAACTCGTCGAGCCGGCCGTCGCGTGCGACGTAGTCGACGACCTCCCGGTCGCGGCCGGTGAGCGGGCGCAACTCGGGCACGTAGTGCGGGTTCGGCAGGAAGCGCACGTCGAGCACCATGTCGGCATCGCGCGAGGGGCCGTTCTTGAAGCCGAAGCTCTGGAAGGTGACGGCCATGCGGGCGCTGCTCGCGCGCGGCAGCAGCTCGTCGACGAGCTTGCGCCGCAGCTCGTGGGCCTTGAGCCCGGTCGAGTCGATGATCACGTCCGCGCGCGCGCGCAGCGGCTCGACGAGCCGCCGCTCGGTCGCGATCCCCTCGGCGACGCTCCCCGCGGGGTTCAGCGGGTGGCGCCGGCGGGTCTCCTTGTAGCGGGTCTGCAGCGCCTCGTCGCTCGCATCCAGGAACAGGACGCGGTGGTTCATCCCCGAGGCGTCGAGGTCGTCGAGGACCGCCGACATCTGGCTGAAGTACTCCCCGCCGCGCGCGTCGGAGACGATCGCGGCGCGCTGGACCTTCGAGCCTCCGTGCAGGAAGAGCTCGACCAGTCCGCGGATCAGCTCCGGCGGGAGGTTGTCGACGCAGAAGTAGCCGGCGTCCTCGAAGACGTCCATCGCCGTCGACTTGCCGGCGCCGGAGACGCCGGAGATGACGACGAGGTCGGCGAGCGCGCTGTCGTCCGGGGGCATCAGGTGAAGTATCGACGCCGGCCCGGCCGGTGCCGCACGTGCGCGTGCGGCGCGCTCACGGCGTCGGCCGGCGCAGGAAGGTGTGAAGGTCGCGCGCGACCTTCGGCGGCAGGCCGGGCACGCCCTCGAGCTCCTCGCGGCTGGCGGCGAGCACCGCGTCGGGCGACCCGAAGTGCGCGAGCAGCGCCTTCTTGCGCGACGGGCCGACGCCTGGCAGCGCGTCGAGCGCAGAGGCGGTCATCGCGCGGTCGCGGCGCGTCCGGTGGTGGCCGATCGCGAAGCGGTGGGCCTCGTCGCGCACCCGCTGCAGCAGCTGCAGCCCCGCGGTGTCATGCGCGAGCACCACCGGCGTCGAGCTGCCGGGAAGGAAGACCTCCTCGATCCGCTTGGCGAGCGAGACGACGGCCACCCCGCGCTCGCGGAAGTCGTGCAGGACGTCGAGCCCGGCCGACAGCTGGCCCTTGCCGCCGTCGATCACGACGAGGTTCGGCAGCGCCGCGAACGACTCGTTGAACGCCGGGTCGTGCGGCGAGAGCTCGCGCTGGCTCTCCCAGTTGCGGATCCGCCGCGTGAGCACCTCGCGCATCGCGGCGAAGTCGTCCGGGACCCCCTCCGCGAGCGAGCGCATGGTGAAGCGCCGGTAGTCCGAGCGCTTCGGAGCGCCGCCCTCGAAGACGACCATCGAGGCGACCGCGTGGGTGCCCATCAGGTTCGAGATGTCGAAGCACTCGATCCGGACCGGCAGGGCCTCGAGCCCGAGCGCCGCCTGCAGCTCGTCGAGCGCCTCGACGCGCTGGCGCCGCGAGCGCTCGGCCTTCAGGCGCTCGTGGTCCAGCGCGAGCAGCGCGTTGCGCTCGGCGAGCTCGAGGATCCGGCGCTTGTCGCCGCGCTCGGCGGCGCGCACCTCGACCGCCGCGCCGCGCCGCCCGGCGAGTGCCTCGCCGAGCATCGCGCGGTCCTCCGCCCCGAGCTCGTGCTGGACGATCACCTGCGGCGGGATGGCGTGCCGGCCCTCGTAGTACTGGGCGATGAACTCGAGTGCGACCTCGCCCGGCCCCAGCTCCCCGGGGTTCTCCAGGTAGAACGACTGGCGGTCGGCGAGAACCCCGTCGCGCACCTGGAAGACCTGCGCGTTGGCCTCCCGGCCGTCGACCGCCACGGCGACGGCGTCGAGCGAGCCGACTCCCTCGTTGGCGACGCGCTGGCGCTCCAGCAGCGAGCGGACGGCGCGCAGGCGGTTGCGCTCGAGCGCCGCGGTCTCGTACTCCTGCGCGGCCGCGGCGGTGCTCATGCGCTCCCCGATCTGCTGCTCGATCTCGCGGTAGCGGCCGGAGAGGAACGCGACCACGCCGTCGATCGCCTCGAGGTACTGCTCGCGCGTCACGTAGCCGACGCACGGGGCGCCGCAGCGATTGATGTGGTAGTCGAGGCACGGCGAGCCGGAGCGCCGTCCGGGCTCGGCGCCGGTGCACGAGCGGTACTGGAAGACCTTGCCGAGCACGTCGAGCGTCGCGCGCGTGCGCTTGGCGTTCGAGTACGGGCCGAAGTACAGGCGGTTGCGGCGATGGCGCTCGCGCGTGAAGTAGACGCGCGGGAACTGCTCGTCCATCGAGATCGCGATGTACGGGTAGCTCTTGTCGTCGCGCAGGCGGATGTTGAAGCGCGGCTGGTGGCGCTTGATCAGGTTCTGCTCGGCGAGCAGCGCCTCCGCCTCGGTCGCCAGCAGCAGGAACTCGACGTCCGCGGCCTCGTCCACCATCTCGGCGGCGCCGCGCGTCACGCGATTGGAGAAGTGGCTCGCGACGCGCTTGCGCAGCGACCGCGCCTTCCCGACGTAGATGACCTCGCCGGCGCCATCGCGGAACAGGTAGACGCCGGGTCCGTCGGGGAGCCGCCGGCGCTGCTCGCGCAGCCGCTGCGCGCGCTCGCTGCTGTCGCTCCGTGCCGGCACCTCACCTCGAGGATACGAGCGCGCACCGGCGTAGGATCCCCCCATGACGAGAACGGCGCTGCGCACCTGCCCGCTCTGCGAGGCGACCTGCGGACTCGAGCTGACGATCGACGACGACCGCGTGACGCGCGTGCGCGGCGACGCCGGTGATGTCTTCAGCAAGGGGTTCATCTGCCCGAAGGGCGCCAGCATCCACGAGCTGCACGAGGACCCCGACCGGCTGCGCACCCCCATGCGCCGCCGCGCGGGCGGCACGTTCGAGGCCGTCACCTGGGAGGAGGCGTTCGCCGAGATCGACGAGCGCCTGCGCCGGGTCGACGCCGACCACGGCCGCCAGGCGTTCGCCGCGTACCTGGGCAACCCGACCGCGCACGCGCTCGGCGCGATGCTCTACAGCCGCGCCCTGCTCAAGGCGCTCGGCACCCGCAACATCTACTCGGCCAGCACGATCGACCAGTTCCCCAAGCAGCTCGCGTCGGCGCTGATGTTCGGCACCGCCCTGAGCGTCCCGGTTCCGGACCTCGACCGCACCGATCACCTGCTGATCCTCGGTGCCGACCCGATGGTCTCCAACGGCTCGCTCATGACCGCCCCGAACGTGCGCGGGCGCCTGCGCGCGATCCGCGCACGCGGCGGCAAGGTCGTCGTCGTCGACCCGCGCCGCTCGCGCACCGCCGGCGAGGCCGACGAGCACCACTTCATCCGGCCGGGCACCGACGCGCTGCTGCTGTTCGCGCTCGTGCACGTGCTGTTCGACGAGGGGCTCGCCGCGCCGGGTGCGCACCTCGACCCGCATCTCGCCGGCCTGGACGAGGTGCGCGCGCTGGCGCAGCCGTTCACCCCCGAGGCCGTGGCGGACGCCACTGGAGTCGCCGCGCCGGAGATCCGCCGGATCGCGCGCGAGCTGGCGGCGGCGCCGGCGGCGGCCGTCTACGGCCGCATCGGCACCACGACGCAGAGCTTCGGCGCGCTCGCCAGCTGGCTCGTGGACGTCGTCAACGTCCTCACCGGCAACCTCGACCGCCCGGGCGGCGCGATGTTCAACGCGCCGGCCGCCGGGTCGGCCAATACGCAGGGTGCGCCGGGCCGCGGGCGCGGCACGGCGATCCACCGCTGGGCCTCACGCGTCGGCGGCCGCGGCGAGGTGTTCGGCGAGCTCCCCGTCGCGTGCCTGGCGGAGGAGATCGAGACGCCTGGCGAGGGCCAGGTGCGCGCGCTCTTCACGATCGCCGGCAACCCGGTGCTCTCGACGCCCAACGGCGACCGGCTGGCCGCGGCGCTCGACCGCCTGGACCTGATGGTCAGCGTCGACATCTACCTCAACGAGACGACGCGCCACGCACACGTGATCCTGCCCGTCCCCTCGACGCTCGAGCGCGCGCACTACGACCTCGCGCTCTACCCGTTCGCCGTGCGCAACATCGCGAACTACTCGCCCCCGGTATTCGATCTGCCCGAGGGAGCCCTGGACGAGTGGCAGATCCTGGCGCGCCTGGCGGGCATCGCCGGCGGCGCCGGCGCCGAGGCGGACATCGCCGCGATCGACGAGCTCATCGCCGGCGAGGCCGTGCGCCGCGCCGTGCGCACCACGGGCTCGCCGGTTGAGGGACGCGACCCCGAGGAGGTGCTCGCCGCGCTGGCGCCGCGCGTCGGCCCGGAGCGGCTGCTGGACCTCATGCTGCGCACCGGTCCGTACGGCGAGGGGTTCGGGGCGAACCCCCGCGGCCTCACGCTCGCCGTGCTCGAGGCCGCGCCGCACGGCGTCGACCTCGGGCCGCTGCAGCCGCGGGTGCCCGACCTGCTGCGCACCGACAGCGGCCGGATCGAGCTCGCGCCCGGCCCACTCGTCGACGACGTGCCGCGGCTGCGCGACGCGCTCGAGGCACGGCGCGAGCCGCAGCAGGGGCTGCTGCTCATCGGGCGCCGCCAGCTGCGCTCGAACAACTCGTGGATGCACAACATCCCAAAGCTCGTCTCGGGCCCCGAGCGCTGCACCGTGCTCGTGCACCCGCAGGACGCCGAGCGACTCGGGCTCGCCGACGGGGAGCAGGCGATCGTCTCATCTGCCCACGGGGAGATCCGGCTGACCGCGCAGGTGACCGAGGACGTGATGCCCGGCGTCGTGTCGGTCCCGCACGGCTGGGGCCACGACCTCGACGGCGTCGAGCTCAACGTGGCGCGCGCGCACGCCGGGGCCAACGTCAACCTTCTCGGCGACTCGAGCACGCTCGAGCCGCTGACCGGGACCGCCGTCCTCAACGGGATCCCGGTCGAGCTCGCGCCGGCGCGCCAGCCGGCGGCGGTGTAGGGCGCCGGTCAGGCGTCAGTACGGCCAGTCCTGCGTGTGGCAGCCGCGATCCGGCGGGCACGGATCGGTCAGGCGGCCGCTGACCTGCAGGAAGTCGGACTTCTGCTGGCGCGCCGCCGGCGTGGCCCGGACGAGCTCGTGCGGGTCGTTCCCGGCCCGCGGCGGGACGTCGCCGAGCGGGGCGACGTCGGTCCCGAGCGCACCGCCGTCGCGGATCGGGCCGCTGTCCCACATGACGATCGCCGAGCCGAGCGTGAGCGAGCCCGCCGGGGTGATCCCGTAGAGCGGGATCTTGTCGAACGTGCGACCCGGGTCGTATGCGGGCAGGCGCCCCACGGCTCCCTGCGTGTGCCCGTCGTTGATCGTGCGCGCCTCGTTCTCCGCGCTGATCTGCGCGACCTGGTGGTCACCGACCGCTCCCTGGAGCAGGACGCTGTGGAGCGGCGAGTTCGGCGGCGGTGAGCCCGTCATGTGCTCGGCCCACCCGTCGGCCTCGCCGCGATCCCAGAGCGTCTGCGCGACGGTCAGCAGCAGGATGCGATTGAAGCGGTCGGGGTAGGACGGCTGGAAGAACTGGTCGTACGTGTCGAAGTCAACGCTGCGCGGGAGCAGCAGGCTGTAGTCCATGCCCGGCACCCCGAGCACGGCGCGCTGGAAGTCCGGCGCGACCGCTGTCAGCGCGCCGCCGAAGATGGCCCCCTGGCTGTTGCCGTCGTAGAAGAGCGCGGACGTGTCGATGGTGGGCTTGCCGGACGGGGTCTGGAACGCCGCCTGGTGGATGAGGCCCTGCGGATGGATCATCAGGCGCCCGAGCAGCAGCCCGTTCAGCATCCCCTGCTGGAGGCGGTCCGCGAGCGAGGGGAAGCCGGAGAAGTCCTTGAGGATCGAGATCGCGTTCGGGACGTCCTCATCGGCCATCCCGATCTCGCGCGTGGCGCAGAAGACGAAGTCGTGCTCCTGGGCCATCGCCTGCACGTTCGAGGCCATCACCTCGTCCGGGCTGCCGAAGAGGCCGTGGCCGTAGAGCGCGGCGCGCGCGGGCGCCGTCATCGCCGCGCGCGGGATGATGCACTCGAACTGCGCGTTCATCGTGTTCCCGGGGATGCGCCGCGGGATCCAGGCGAACGCGGTCCTCTTGAGCTTGCGGTACGCGAAGCGCGACCCCGGCGGGCAGCCGCGCTTGTCGAGATAGCACGGGGCGATCATCGTCCCGGTGACCTTCCGGGCGAGCTGGTCGCTCTGCCCGTCCTTGCAGCCACCGGGATCGCACGGCGCGAAGTCCTGCACGCTGTCGATGTGGAACGCCGGCGGCCGGCCGCTGACCTTGCCGTCGACGAGGTTGTCGTCGCCGAGCACATGGAACGCGCCGTCGCGGATCGAGAGCATGCGCTCCTCGATGTTGCGCTGGCTGGCGACCGTGAAGTCCCAGGCGAGGTAGAGCGACGAGCGCTTGATCTTCGCCTTCTTGCGCAGCGTCGCGAAGATCCACGCGAAGTGCTTGCGGCGCGCGGCCAGGGCGGGGCTCTTGACCCGAAGCCCATCGCGGAGCGCCCTGAAGGCCGGGTTCGGCTGGATGATCGAGCCGTTCGCGCGTCGCAGGTTGCTCAGCGCCACGATGTAGTGGTGGCCCTCGTCGAAGTTGCGCGCCGGGTGGATCATGAGGATCCGGTCCTTGGCGGTCGTGGCCCCGGAGTCGAGCTCGGCCCACACGAGCTGGCGCCTGCCGGTCTGTGCATCGATGACGGCGATCGGCTGGCCGGGATCCAGGCTCTCGCGCAGGTCGTTGATCGGGACGGCGCCCGTCTTCTTCAGGTCGATCCCCGGGACGTAGGTGAGGATGCCGGTGCCAGGGCTGAAGCCGTCGCTGCGGTCGTAGTCGGTCGTGTCGACCGTCTGCCCCTTCGTGTTGGCCGGCAGCTCCGTCGGGTTGAGGTTCAGGCGCCGGCCGGTGTCCGCGCGCCTGTCGGCGACGGTGAAGTAGTCGTCCGGGTAGGGCAGCAGGCAGGCCCGCGGGTCGATCGGGTCACAGCCGTGCTGCGGGGCGCTCTTGGCGACGGCGGACGGGACGGCGGCGAGCGCCATGACGATGGCGCCGGCCAGGGCGGCGAGGATGTGCCTGCTCACGGGCGATCTCCTGAGGGTGTCCGCCGGTGCGCGCTCCGTGCGGCCGGCGGATGCGCGACGGTACCACGGCCCGAGCGCGCGCCGCGCCGCTTGCCGGGTCCTCAGGAGGGGGCCGCGAACCGGCCCAGCGCGCTGCGCACGGCCGTGGGCATCGGGGTGCTGGTCCACGAGGTCGCGTCGACGAACACGTGGCGCAGCTCGCCCTCCACGAGCAGCTCGCCGGCGCGCAGGACGCGCATGCGCGTCGTGATCCCCGTCGTGCCCAGGCGCGTGATCTGCGCCTCGAGGTCGACGAGGTCGTCGAATCGCGCCGAGCCGAGGAACCGCGCCGTCGCCTCGGCGACGACCATGTCGATGCCGTGGTCGGCGATCATCGTGGCGTACGAGCGCTCGAACGCCGCGCGCCACAGCTCGGTCATCGCGATGTCGAAGTAGGCGAAGTACTGCGCGTTGAAGACGATCCCCTGCGCGTCGCACTCGTGGTAGCGCACGCGCAGCGTGTGGACGAACGGCGCCATGGCCCGCGCAGTCTGCCGCATCGCGCCGCGCGTCCGGCTTCACGCCACAAGCCGCACGAGCGGCCCGCCGCCGCCCGCGCCGAGCCCGCCGCCGCGCGCGAGCGCGACGATCCGTTGAACGTAGCCCTGCGTCTCCGCGATCCCGGGCACGCACCAGCAGGCCGCCACCGCGCCGGCGCCGGCGTTGTAGGCGGCCAGCGCCAGCGGCACCGAGCCGAAGCGTCGCAGCAGGTTGTGCATGAGGTGCGCCTGCGCGTCGATCGAGGCGCGCGGGTCGAACGGGTCGGCCAGCCCGTAGGCACGCGCCGTCGCGGGCATGAACTGCGCGATCCCCAGCGCTCCGGCCGGGGAGCGCGCCCGAGCGTCGAAGCCCGACTCCTGCTGCAGCTGGGCGGCCAGCAGCGCTGCGCCCACCGACCAGCGCCGCGAGGCGGCGCGCAGCGGCCCGGCGAGCGCCCGCGGAACGTACGGGGGGACCGCGCTCGCCGCCCCGCCGCTCGCCGGCGCAAACCCGACGGACGCGCTGCCCGGGTTGCGCCCGAGCCCGAAGTGCCAGGGTTCCCACGGGTACCGGCGCACGAAGCCGTACGCCCCGGCGTGCACGCGCAGCCAGCCGTAGGCCGCGGGCGGGCCGAGGTCGAGCTCGG
>DATKLF010000104.1:0-8702 GCA_035542555.1 Solirubrobacteraceae bacterium
GCGACCACATCCGCGGCTTCGTCTTCGACCCGGAGGACGGCACGCTGCGCGAGGTCGAGGCCGGGTAGGCGCGCCCCCTGCGCGCCGAGCGTCCCGGAAGGCCCCGCCTGGGCGGCAACGACGGACGCTCGGTGTGCTGCGGCGCTGACGTCGGCGGCGCCGCGCCGCGGCGGCGCGCGCTACAGCGCGAACACGCGCTCCGCGTTGCCGCCGAGGAACAGCATTCGCGCCTCCTCGTCGAGGCCGAGCGCGTCGAGGTCGGCGAGCGCGGCCTGCGGGGCGATCATCGGCCAGTTGGAGCCGAACAGGACCTTGCGCCGGCCGCCGGCGCACAGGTAGGCGACGAGCTCGGGCGGGTAGCGCCGCGCGGTGTAGGCCGAGGTGTCGACGTACACGTTCGGGTACTTGCGCGCGAGCGCGATCATCTCCTCGGTCCAGGGGTAGCCGATGTGGCCGGCGACGATCACCAGGTCGGGAAGGTCCAGCGCGACGTCGTCGAGGTACGGGATCGGGCGGCCGGTCTCCGACGTGCGCAGCGGGCCGGTGTGCCCGACCTGCGTGCAGAACGGGACGCCGAGCTCGACGCACGCGACGTAGAGCGGGTAGTAGCGCCGGTCGTTGGGCGGCAGCCCCCAGAGCCACGGGATCGCGCGCAGCGCCTTGAAGCCGAGCTCCTGCACACAGCGGCGCAGCTCGCGTACCGCGCCGACCGGGTCGGCGAGGTCGACCGCGGCCGCGCCGACCAGGCGACCGGGGTGCGCGGCGACGAACGCCGCGACCTCGTCGTTCGAGATCAGCGGGCCCTGCGGCCCGTGCCAGGCGCTGACGACCGCGCGGTCGATCCCGCCGGCGTCGAGCGCGTCGATGGTGGCCTGCACCGGGATGTCCGCCGGCTCCAGCGCGCCCCCGGTCCAGCGTCGCAGGGAGTCGAACATGTCGTGCGCGAGGAACCGCGCCGTCGGGTGCTGGATCCAGGCGTCGACGATCATGGGCGCACCCTACGGCGCGCGTGTCCACAGGCGTGCAGGCCCGCCGGATATGTCCGTGGACCGCGGCGTGTCAGCTCACCGCTGTTCCGCCAAGCCGAGTACGGGACCGAGGTCGCGCCGGTGATCCGCCGCGGTGACGGATTCGGCGCGGCGCGGGGCAGCAGCGCTCGACACCACGCCCGCCGGCGGGCACATCGACGCCGCGCCGGCATAGCGGGGGTCAGCGCTCGCGCAGCATCCCGAGCAGGTCGGCGGTCCGCTGCACGAGCGCGCCGTCGGGGTCCTTCTCGGGGTTCACGCAGGCGACGCTGACGCCGATCAGCGCGGGCGACGCCGCGAGCGGGGCGAGCAGCTCGGCGAGCTCGTCCCAGCCGAGGCCGCCGGGCATGAGGTAATCCGTGGCCGGCATCGCGTCCTCGTCGAGCACATCGACGTCGAGCGCCAGCCAGAAGCGCCCCGGCTCGTCGGCGAGCCGGGTGGCGGCGCCCAGGCCGGCCCGCTGCGCCCCCGAGCGCCGCAGCGCGTCGGGGCCGTACACGGTGAGGTCGGCGAGCTCGCCGTCGAGCAGCCCCGAGATGTCCGCGGCCTCGTCGGGGTCCCGCGCGCCCAGTACGATCACGTCGCGCGCCTCGAGCGACGGCCCGTCCGCGGCGTCGACCCAGGCACGTGGCGGGCGGCCGAGCGCGACCCCGAGCGGCATGTCCGCCGCCTCGCCGGTCGGCGAGCTCTCACCGTCGTAGACGTCGACGTGGCCGTCGACCGAGACGAGCCCATTGCGCCGGTGCACGTCGCGCGCCCCCGCCAGCGCGCCGGGGAGCAGCGCGCAGCACCCGCCGAGCACCAGCGGCCGCTCGCCGCCCGCGAGGAGCCCGCGCACGGCGCGGCGGACGGCCGGCGTCACCGCGAGCACGTCGCGGGAGGCGAGGATCCCGGTGCGCGGATCGCGCCGCGTTCCGCGGATGCGCACGGCCACATCGCCGGCGTCGCGCGCGCCGAGCGCGGCGACGAGTCCGGCGGCGCGCAGCGCCGCGGGGGCCCGCTCGGTCCCGCCGGGCCGGCCGGCCGAGTCGATCGGCACCCCGAGGACGGCCCAGGCGGGGGGAGCGGCCATGGGCGCAACCTACCGCCGCGGTGCACCTGGCGTGCGATGACCGGCGCACCGCCACGCGGGCGGCCGGGATACTGCGCCACCGGCGCCCGCGCTGCGCCGACCGCGATGACCCGGCCGATCGCTCGACAGCTGCTCCTGCTCGCCCCGCTCGCCGCGTGGCTCGCCCTCCCGGGCGCCGCACGCGCGCAGGCGCAGACCGCCCTCGACACGACGCCGCCCGTCCTCAGCGCGGCATCGGTGACGCCCACGCTCGCCGACGCCGCGAGCGGCGCGGTCCTGCGCTTCACGCTCAGCGAGCCCGCGCGCGTGGGCGGGATCGTGCAGCACAAGCGGCCCGGCGTCCTGACGAAGGCCCATCGCTGCGTCGCGCGCCTACCGCGCCGTCACGGACCGCCCTGCCTGCTGCGCACGCCGGCGGGGAGCTTCCTCGCCCCGAGCGCGAAGGCGGGGCCCAACCAGGCGAAGCTCGGGCTCGCGCGGCTGACCCCCGGCGACTACACCCTCACGCTGACCCCGGTCGACCTCGCCGGCAACGCGGGCACGGCCGTGCACGTGGGCTTCCACGTGCGCACGTAGGCTCTCGGAGCTCACGCGCGCCGCAGCGCGATCACCGGGATCGTGCGGCTCGTCGACTTCTGGTACTCACCGAACTGCGGGCGCAGCGCGACCTGGCGGGCGAACGCCTCGTCGCGCTGGGCGCCCTCGAGCGGGGTAGCGACGGCCTCGAAGCGCTCGGTGCCGTGCTCGACGGTCACGCGCGGGTGGGCGAGCAGGTTGTGGTACCACGCCGGGTTGGCCGGCGCCCCCGCCTTCGAGGCGAAGACGTACAGGGTGCCGTCGTCGTCCTCGAGGCAGACGAGCGGCACCGTGCGCCGCGCGCCGGTGCGCGCACCGGTCGTCGTCAGCAGCACCATCGGCGCGCCCTCGAACGGCGGGCCGACGCGGCCGGCGTTGCCGCGGAACTCCTCGATGATCCGCCGGTTGAACTCGCTCATGCGGCGCGCGACGTCGTCCTCATCGGCCATCGCGCGCTACCTCGGCGACATGCGGATCGCGCCGTCCAGGCGGATTGTCTCACCGTTGAGCATCGCGTTCTCGACGATGTGCGCCGCGAGGTCGGCGTACTCCTCGGGCCGGCCGAGCCGGCTGGGGAACGGGACCTGCGCGCCGAGCGCCGCCCGCTGCTCCTCCGGCAGCGCGCCGAGCAGGGGCGTGTCGAACAGGCCCGGCGCGATCGTGACGACGCGGATCCCCCTGTCGGCCAGGTCGCGGGCGGCGGTGATCGTCATGCCGACGACGCCGCCCTTGGACGCCGAGTAGGCGATCTGGCCGATCTGGCCCTCGAACGCGGCGACGGACGCGGTGTTGATCAGCACGCCCCGCTCGCCGTCCTCGTTCGGCTCGTTCGCGCTGAGCATCCTGAAGGCCGCGAGCCGCATGAGGTTGAAGGTGCCGACGAGGTTGATGTCGAGGATCACCTTGAAGGCCTCGAGCGGGTGGGGCCCGCGGCTGGACGCGATCTTGATGGGGATCCCCGTGCCCGCACAGGACACGGCGATGCGCAGACCCCCGGGGGCCTCCGCGGCCGTGTCCACCGCCGCCTGGACGTCCGCCTCCTCGCGCACGTCGCACTGCACGAACGGGACGCCGAGCTCCTCGGCCAGCAGCTCGCCCTTCTCCGGGTTGACGTCGGCGATCGTGACGGCGGCGCCGGCGGCGTGCAGCCGGCGGGCGGTCGCCGCGCCCAATCCCGAGGCGCCGCCCGAGACGAGCGCGCCGGCTCCTTCGATCTTCATCTGCTCTCCAGGGGTCGATGGGGGGCGCCCATCCTATGGAGCCGGTGACGCCGGCGTCATCTTCGCCGGCCGCAGTCGCCCGAGAAGGGCGGCGGCACCCTGCCTTGCCGCCGTCTCCCGAGCGGGGCTCAGCTACCGACCGCGTAGCCCCGCAGTCCGCCGAAGTCGATCATCACGCACGGCTCGTCGCCGACGGTCCACGCGTCGTGTCCGGCGGGGATGTCGAAGACGTCCCCGGGGCCGACCTCGACCTCGCTGCCGTCGTCCATGACGATCCGCATCCGGCCGGAGGCCACCCAGCCGAGATGGTGCACCTGGCAGCTGTCGGTGCCCGCGATCGGCTTGACGTGGTCGGACCACTTCCAGCCCGGCCCGAACGTCCCGCGACCGACCGGCCCGCTGTCGAGCGTCACGAGCTCGACCTGTCCGGTGCCGCCCTGGAACGGGCGCACCTCCTCGGGCTCGGCCAGCGACTTGGACTGGATCTTGGCCATCGCCTTCCTCCTCTCGGAGAACGTGCCGGACCGCACGAGCGACGGTACCGCATGGCCGCGCTGCGCGAGCAGGTCAGGCGGCGCTGATCGTGAACCACGTCGAGCGCAGCCCGAGCAGCGAGCGCACCGTCCCGGCCGGCACGTCCTGCACGCCCGTGGAGCCGGTGATCGCCACGGTCGCTGCACGGCCCGTCGGCGTCGTCGCCACGACCGCGAGCGCCTGCAGGTCGCCGCTGACCAGCCCGCCGAGGCGCGTCGCGGCGTCCTGCGCGGTGAACGTCACCGACCAGTCGTGGTAGGGCGACAGTCGGTCGTAGGGGTCGTCGACCGAGCGCAGGTAGGGCAGCGGCGCGGCGCCGGGGAAGATCTCCTCGTTGGCGGCCGTGCGGCCGCCGGAGGACGCGCTGAAGAGGGCGGTGGCGACGTGGCCGCCGAACACCACGGCCAGATGGCGCGTCTGGTCCACGGCGGTCGTCGTCGCGGCACTCTCGCCCACGACCCCGCGGTACATCTGCGAGCGGGTGTCCGCGTCGACGTCGAACGGCGAGCCGGGGCGCAGGGACGCGAGCGCATACGAGCGTGATGCGACCGCCTGGGCGCGCAGGGCGGCCGCAGGCCAGGTCGAGGGCATCTCGCTGGCGACGACGCCGTAGAGGTATTGCTCGCCGTCGACGTCGTCGACCGCGAGCACGCTCGCGGGCTCGCGCGTGAGCATCAGCGCGCCGCGGTAGCGCCCGTCGCGCACGCCGTTCTCGGCCGTCCCGAGCAGCCGGACCGGGCTCGCCCCGGTGATGCGGACGGGGCTCTGGAGGTGGGCGATGCCGCGGCCGGTGCGCTCGTCGACGAGGCGCAGGAGCGTGCCGGTCGTCTCCCACAGCGTGAGCGCGTAGGTTCGGCTCGCGCTCAGGGCGACGAGTCGCCCGTCCGCGCCGCGGGCGCGCGTGGCGTACGTCACGCGCATCGTCGGCCCGTCAGCGAGGCGCACGTGCACGCGTGCGGCGGGCTGCATCGCGAGCGTCGTGCCGGGGTAGTAGTGGGCGAGGATCCAGGTCGCATTGCGGTGCTCCTCGCGCGCGTAGCCCAGCGCGCCGTACTGGGCGAGCCCGACGCCGTGGCCCCACCCGTGGCCGTCGAAGCGCCACGACGCGCCGGCCGCGGGGCTCGCGGCGGCGAGGCTGAGCAGGAGGATGGCGACGAGAGCCTTCACACCTGAAAGAACCCCGTCGCACGGCAGTCGTTGCGCGCCCACGAGCTAGGGTCTCGGGCCTGGCGTCCTCCTTCCCTTCGGGCAGCGGGCGACGGGTGATCGGCGTGCGCAAGAACCCCCACTACGTCCTGGACGATCTCGACGAGATCAAGCGGCTGATCGACGAGAACCCGTGGGCGACGCTCGTCTCGCCGGCGTCCGCCGGTCTCGTCGCATCGCACTACCCGATCCTCGTCGACCGCGGCCGCGAGGAGCTGTCGGTCGTCACGCACCTCGGGCGGCCTGACGATCGCGTCCACGAGCTCCCGGACCACGAGCTCCTCATCATCGTCCAGGGGCCGCACGGATACATCTCGTCCAGCTGGTACGGCGAGCACGTCGAGGTGCCGACCTGGAACTTCCTGGCCGCCCACCTCTCCGGCGTTCCGGAGATCCTCAGCGACGTGGAGAACTCGGCGGTCCTGCACCGGCTCGTCGAGCACTTCGAGAGCCGCGTGCCCGATCCGCGTCTGCTCGATGGGACGCCGGCCGACGCCGAGAACGCCCGGTCCGACATGCGGGGCACCGTCGGCCTTCGCCTGACGCCCACGCGCATCGTCGCCAAGCGCAAGATGAGCCAGAACCAGTCACCGCGGATCATCGACGCGGTCATCGAGCAGCTCGAAGGGGACGGCCACTATGCCAGTCCCCCACTCGCCCGCGAGATGCGGCTCGCGAACCACCGCCACCTCGCGCAGGGCCCTCCGCGCTCCTGACCGGCGCTCCCCGGTCACGGCGGTCCTACGCGCCCGTACCGGCCAGCGCGCCGGCGACCGCTGCGGCGAAGCGCTCGAGCGCCTGCGACCCCTCTTCGACATGCGCGGGATTCAGCTCGGTGATCGTGAGCCCCGCGAAGCAGGGGCTGGCGACGAGGACCTCGAGCGCGCGCATGACGCCGTCGTAGGCAAGCCCCTCGTTGCGCCCCGGGTTCTCGGACAGCGGGACATCGGTGAAGTCGATGACGTCGACGTCGAAGTGCACGAGCAGGCGGCTCGCGCCGGGTTCCAGCAGCCCGCGGGCGCGCAGCGCGGCGGCCGCAGGATCGCGGGCGACCTCGCCGGCCGTGACGACTCGCAGCGCGCGCCGCTCGATCACCTCGCGCTCGAAGGCGGTCGCCTGGACGGGGTCCCAGCCACAGAGGACGACCTGCCCGGCGCCGAGCAACGGCGTCCGCGGGCCGGCCGCGACGAGCGCGGGCTCCGCGCCGTCCTCGCCGAGCATGTGCGCCATGCCCATCCAGTCCAGCGCTCCCTCGGGAACGCTCGACGGGATGTTGCAGTCGGCGTGTGCGTCGAGGTAGACGACCCCGAGCGAGTCGGCGCCGCGAGCGGCGGCATGGCCGGCGACCGTCCCGATGCCGACCGTGCAGTCGCCGCCGAGCACGAGCGTCGCCGCCCCCGAGCCCGCTGCCGCGGCGACGGCGGCCGCGGTCTCCCGGACGATCTCGACCACGCGGCCGAGATTCTGCGCCCGCGGGCGCGCGCGGTCCGGGCGCCAGCGCCAGCGCGGCAGGTCCCCGCGATCCTCGACGGCCATCCCGCCGCTGCGCAACACGTCGAGCAGGCCGGCCTCGCGCAGCGCGCGCGGCGCGTCCTCCTGCCCCGGCGCGAAGGCGCCGGCGCTCGTGGGCACGCCGATGACCGCCACCGTCGCGGGGTCGCGGACCTCGCCGGTCATGGGCGCGAGCCTACCCCGAGCCGGCCGCCGCGCCCGGGCCGTCCCGACGGGTCGCCTCGGGTACCATGGTGATCGTCCGGCCCACATTCGCCGGACACAAAGGCCCCGTGGAGTGCGACCGCCGGGGAGAACGCCCGTGGAGTGCGACCGCCGGGCCAACAATCGAAAGGACAGACCGTCCATGCCACAGGCAGTCATCGTCGATGCCATCCGCACACCGGTCGGGCGCGCCTTCAAGGGCTCGCTGGCCACGCTGCGTCCGGACGAGACGCTCGCGTTCGTCATCGATCAGCTCCTCGAGCGCAACCCGGGCGTCGACCCGGCCGCGGTTGAGGAGGTCGTCGCGGGCTGCGGGCTCCCCCAGGGCCTGCAGGCGAACAACGTCGCTCGCATCGCCGTCCTGCTGAGCAGCAAGCTCGGCCAGGAGACGAACGGCATCACCGTCTCGCGCTACTGCGCGTCCGGGCTCGACGCGATCCGCGCGGCGGCGAACAACGTCGTCGCCGGCCAGGGCGACGTGTACATCGCGGGCGGCGTCGAGTTCGTCTCGCGCTACAACGCCGCACAGGAGGCGGCCCACCCCGAGGACCAGAACGAGCGGCTGCAGGGCCACGAGCCCGGGCAGCCGGACGCGTACATCGCGATGGGCCTGACTGCGGAGAACGTCGCCGACAAGTACGGCGTCACGCGCGAGGCGCAGGACCAGTACGCCCAGCGCTCGCAGGAGCGGGCCGTGGCCGCCCAGGCCGACGGGTTCTTCGCGCGCGAGATCGTCCCGGTGACGCTGCCGGACGGCACCGTCGTCGAGAAGGACGACGGCCCGCGCGCGGACTCGACGCTCGAGAAGCTCGCCTCGCTGAAGCCGGCGTTCCGCGAGGACGGCACGGTCACGGCGGGCAATGCCTGCCCGCTGAACGACGGCGCTGCGGCCGCGCTGATCATGAGCGACGCCAAGGCCGAGGAGCTCGGGCTCACGCCGCGTGCACGGATCATCACGGCCGCCACGTGGGGCAACGAGCCCGAGTACATGGGCGTCGCACCGATCGGCGCGATCCGCAAGGCGCTGGACCGCGCGGGCCTGACGATCGATGACATCGACGTCGTCGAGCTCAACGAGGCGTTCGCGGCGCAGGTGCTGCCGATTGCGGATGAGTGCGGGATCGACATGGAGAAGCTCAACCCGCACGGCGGCGCGATCGCGCTCGGCCATCCCTTCGGCATGACCGGCGTGCGCATGATGACCACGCTCCTGAACGACCTGGAGACGATCGGCGGGCGCTACGGCGTCGAGACGATGTGCGTCGCCCAGGGTCAGGGCGAGGCCATGGTCATCGAGCGGATCGCCGCGTAGCCATCCCGGCCCGTCTCGCGTGCGCTCAGCGCGCGAGG
>DATKLF010000105.1:0-26559 GCA_035542555.1 Solirubrobacteraceae bacterium
CAGCGCGTGCGCGCGCTCGACGTCGGGGTAGACGACCGGCTCGCAGCACGGCTGCCCCGGGGGGCGCTTGCGCTTGGGGACGAGTTCCAGATCGACGGGCATCAATCCAAGAATACCGATTGAGTTGATCCTCGTCAATG
The DNA here is from genome assembly GCA_035542555.1 of Solirubrobacteraceae bacterium. GTDB lineage: Bacteria > Actinomycetota > Thermoleophilia > Solirubrobacterales > Solirubrobacteraceae > F1-60-MAGs163. Next base: position 141 of record DATKLF010000105.1, read on the forward strand.
GATACGATCCTGCTCGTGTCTGGGTCGGAAGGATTCACCGTGGAGCAGGGCGACGGCTTCGGCGAGCGCCACCTCCGGAGAGGGGTCGACGAGCTGGCGGAGGAGTTCCACGGGATCTGGTCGCGCGCGACGATCGAGCGGTTCGTCCGCGAGTGCCACGACCAACTCCATGAGCGGGGCCGCCAGCGGGGCGGCTTCATCAACTTCGCCGGGCTGAACGCCACCCGCTTCGCGCGCGAGCGGCTTTGGGCCCTGGCGCAGGCTGAAGGCCGAGTCGAGAAGAACAGCCCTGAGGTCCTGTTCGTCTGCGTGCACAACGCCGGTCGCTCGCAGATGGCTGCCGCGCTCACGCACCACCTCTCCAGGGGATGGATCGGCGTGCGCTCTGCCGGCTCGCAACCGGGGGAGAAGGTCGACCCTGCCGTCGTGCAGGCGATGAGCGAGATCGGCGTCGATGTCCACCAGGAGTTCCCCAAGCCGCTGACGGATGAGGTGGTCCGCGCGGCCGACGTGGTCGTGACCATGGGGTGCGGGGATGCCTGCCCGCTGTATCCGGGCAAGCACTACGAGGACTGGGAGGTCGCCGACCCGGCGGGCCAGCCGATCGAACAGGTCCGCGCGATCCGCGATGACATCAGGCAACGCGTGCAGGCGCTGGTCGCCGCACAGGTTCCGGGCGCCGACGCCTGACCGCTTTGCGCAGCAGCCCGCTCACGACAACTCGGGGACCGGAGACCATCACAGCTCGCACGGAATCGGAGGTCGCACGACCGCGTCTGGCCCGACGCGCAGCCGCCGAAGGCCTCGCCGCCTTCGCGCTGGTCTTCGCCGGATGCGGCGCGATCGTCGCGAACGCCCAGTACGACAGCGCCCTGGGCGCGGTCGGGGTCAGCCTCGTCTTCGGGCTGATCATCATGGTCATGATCTACGCGACCGGGCATCTCTCCGGCGCGCACATCAACCCGGCCGTCACGCTCGCCTTCACGCTGACCCGCCACTTCCCCGGGCGTGAGGCCGTCGCGTACATCGCCGCCCAGCTGATCGGCGCGACCTGCGGCGCGCTCGCCCTGCACGCGGTGTGGACGAGCGACCCGGCGGACCTCGGGGCGACGGTGCCGAGCGTGAGCGCGGGAAGCGCGTTCGTCTACGAACTGCTGCTGACCGCGTTCCTCATGTTCGTGATCGTCGCCGTCGCCACCGACACCCGGGCGGTAGGTGCCGCTGCCGCGATCGCGATCGGCGGCACCGTGGGGCTCGACGCGCTGTTCGGCGGGCCGGTCACCGGCGCGTCGATGAACCCCGCGCGCTCGTTCGGGCCCGCGCTCGTCTCCGGCACGTGGACCGACTTCTGCGTCTACCTCGCAGGTCCGATCCTCGGCGCCGCGCTCGGCGCCCTCGCCTACCAGCTCGTACGCACTCCCGCCACGCCGCCCGGAGGCGAGCCGGCCTGATGGCACGCGTCCTCTTCGTCTGCCTGCACAACGCCGGGCGCTCGCAGATGAGCCGCGCCCTCTTCGACCTCGCCGCCGGCGGTCGCCATGCCAGCGACAGCGCCGGAAGCCGTGCCGATCCCGCTGGGCACGTCCACCCAGCCGTCGTCGAGGCGATGCACGAGCTCGGAGTCGACCTGTCCGACCGGCGCCCGCGGCCGCTCACCCGCGAGCTCGCCGATGCGGCGGACGTCGTGGTGACGATGGGCTGCGGCGACGAGTGCCCGTACATCCCTGGCAAGCGCTATCTCGACTGGGATCTCCGGGACCCGAAGGACCTCCCGATCGAGCAGGTTCGCGCCATCCGCGACGACATCGCCCGCCGCGTCGAAGCGCTGGTCGCCGAGCTCGACCGGCAGGTCTTCCCGGACTGAGCACGGCGCTCGGTGCCGCCGCCCGGCGCCGGGTCGGGTACGGTCGGTCGATGGCTGTCGGTCTGCTGCGGCGAGGGCGTCTGCTTTCGGTGGGGTGTCTGCTGGCGGCGGGCGTGGTCGCTGCGCCGGCCGCCTCCGCCGGCGGGGCCGGACCGCGGCAGCCCGCGCGCGCCGGCACGGCGTCCGCGTACGCCCAGATCTCCGCCGGGTACCGGCACTCGTGCGCGCTGACGAGGTCCGGGCGTGGGATCTGCTGGGGCGAGGACGCCCACGGTGAGACGAGCGTGCCCGCGGGCCGCTACAGGCAGATCTCGGCAGGTCGCGGGCACTCGTGCGCGGTGAGGACGGACGGCCAGGCCGTCTGCTGGGGCGACAACTCCTCCGGGCAGAGCACGGTCCCGCCCGGTCGCTACTCGCAGATCTCCGCGGGGTACCGGCACTCCTGCGCGCTGACGACGGACGACCAGGCTGTCTGCTGGGGCGACGACGCCTTCGGGCAGGGCACGGTTCCGCCCGGCCGCTACGCCCAGGTCTCGGCCGGGACCTTCCACTCGTGTGCGCTGGCGACGGACGACCACGTCGTCTGCTGGGGCGACAACGCCTTCGGCCAGACCGCTGTTCCTGCGGGCCACGACACCGAGATCTCAGCTGGTCGCGTCCACTCGTGCGCGCTCGCGACGGACGGCCGCGCCGTCTGCTGGGGGCGCAACGCCGCCGGGCAGAGCACCGCTCCGGCGGGGCGCTTCATCCAGATCTCGGCCGGGGGCTCCCACTCCTGCGCGCTGACGAGAGCCGGCCGGGCCGTCTGCTGGGGCGATGACTCCTACCGGCAGAGCGCGGCTCCGGCGGGCCGCTACACCCAGATCTCCGCAGGGACCTTCCACACGTGCGCGCTGACGAGGAGCGGCCGGGCCGTCTGCTGGGGCAGCAACGGCGCCGGCCAGACCAGGGTCCCGGCAGCCGGATGACGCAACCGCGCGGGTGTTGCGGCGCGCGGTCCGGGAAGGCGGCGGTGAGGCTCATGCCCATGAGGATCGCGCTGCACGGCGGGGCTGCATCCTCCAATCAGGGCGGTCATCGTCGACTCGACGACACACCGGCCGAATCCGCCGATTGAGCGGATGACGCAGCAGCGACGGGCGACATAGCGTCGATCCGGCACATGACCTGGGCGGCCCGCTTCCGGATCCGTGAGTACCTCCGCGAGAGCCTGTGGGTCGTGCCATGCCTCGGGGTCGTCATCGGGCTGCTCGGATCGATCGCCGTCGCGGCGATCGATACGCATGTGAAGGTGCCACCTCGGTGGCAGTACTCGCCCTCGACGGCCAGCACCGTGCTGTCGGCGATCGCCGGCGCGGGCGCCGCGCTGACCGGCTTCGTGGTGACCGTCACGGTGCTCGTGGTCCAGATGGCGACCGGGACGTTCTCGGCGCGCTACATGCGGCTCTGGTACCGCGATCCGGTGCTCAAGGGCGTGCTGGCACTGCTGATCGGCACGCTGGCGTTCGCCTTCGCCCTGCTGCGTCGCATCGGGGAGAAGTTCGTCCCGGACATCGGGGTCACGACCGCGGAGCTGCTGCTGATCGTCGGGCTCGTGATGTTCGTGCTGTTCTTCAACCGCTTCGTGCACCGGCTGCGGCCGGTCGCCGTCGCCGCGCTCCTGGCGCAGGGGGTCCATGAGAGCCTGGGCGGGGACATCTCCGGCACGCGCGGTGTCCGCGACACCTTCGCGGGACCACTGACGGGCATGGACGAGCCACCGGGGCTCGTGGTGCGCTGTCCGCACCCGGGAGCGATCCAGGCCGTGGACCTCGGCGGCGTGGCCACATGGGCCGGCACAAACGGGTGCCTCGTTGCGATGCCGCACTCCGTCGGCGAGTTCGCCGAGGCGGGCGACACGCTCTTCGAGGTTTACGGCGACCCGGGCCCGACGGACGCCGCCGAGCGCGCCCTGAGCGGTCTCGTGGCGCTGGGCGTCGAGCGTACGATCGAGCAGGACCCCGCATTCGCGCTCCGCGTCATGGTCGACGTGGCCAACAAGGCGCTCTCCCCTGCGGTCAACGACCCGACGACCGCGGTGCAGGTGCTCGACTACCTCGGCGACAGCCTGCGGGTGATCGGGCAGACTGACCTGTCGGCTCCCTCCTGGAATCCCGGCGCGGCGAAGCACGGCGTCGTGATCCCCATCCGCAGCTGGGAGGACTTCCTCGCCCTCGGGGTCACCGAGATCCGCGAATTCGGGAACACCTCGATCCAGGTGATGCGCCGGCTTCGCGCCGTCCTCGACAAGCTGCGGCAGGAGGTGCGGCCAGAGCATCGCGCCGCGGTCACGGCCGAGATCGAGCGACTCGACGCGACGGTCGCGGCGGCCTACTCGGGCTCGATCGATCGTGATCGGGCCAGCATCGCCGACCGGCAGGGGCTGGGGGGACCGCAGCGTCTGGGCCCGGCGGCTGCACCGGCGGACTGAGCCGCGCGGGCGACCTCAGTCCACGAGGTGCACGACGCCGATCGTGAGCAGGGCGGCGCCCGCGATCAGCGCGCACCAGTACGCGATCCGGCCCTCGTCGCGGGTCAGCCAGTCCTTGAACCTCGAGACCGCCGCGGCGGTCTTGTCAGGGTGGGTCCGGTAGGCGAGGATCGGGATCTCCAGCAGGAGGAACATGATGAGATTCCAGACGATCACGACGAGCACCGAGATCACCGTCGAGGTGTGCCGGCGGGCGAGCAGGTCCATCGCCGCCAGGTAGGTGACGCCCGGCACACTCAGCACGGCGCCGACGAGGAAGGTCGTCCGCGCCGTGCCCTGCTGGAGGCGCTGCATGATCTTTGACGGCGGCTTCGCCTCCTTCGCCTCGTGATGGCGCTCGACGCGCGCGTTGTAGCGCTGGTTGCGCCCGCTGAAGAAGACGAGCGCGAGCAGCAGCAGGATCGCCCCGAGGGTGATCTCGGCGATCGGGTTGATCTCGTGTCGCGCCGTGGTCGTCGCGCTGGAGGAGCCGCCCAGCGCGAGCACGATGATCAGCCCGCACGTGACGCTGACGAGCATCGCGCCGAGCCAGTAGCCGATGAGCAGGCGCTCGGGCCGCGGCAGCAGAAGCATCACCGTGACTGCGGCCAGCAGCGTCGGATAGATGGCGGCCCAGATGGCCAGGAGGAAGATCGGTCCCATGGAGGTCGTCGGCTAGCCGACGGGGTCGGCCCGCATCCCGGCTAGAGCCGGCGCCGCGCGCGCCGGCGCACGCCGCAGACGGAGACGGGCGACAGCCGCCGCCCGAAGGGGTCGATGAACAGCGTGATCGGGCCGGTCTGCGGCGGCACGCTGCCCTGTGCGGTCTGCTCGAACATCGCCTCCTCGGTCTCGAGCTGCTCAGTCGGCGTGTCACTCATGATGCTCGACGGTACGCCGCAGCCGGCGATCCGTAACCCGCCAGAATGGCGGATTCACCGCTGCAGGCCCGAACCTATGGTTGTCCGCATGATCGCGAACAGTGCGGTGTACCGCGACGGCAGCAGGCTCCACGTCGACGTCGAGCCCGATGACCTGGAGGCGATCCGCAAGGTGACGCAGTCCGGACAGCCAGGCGACTTCATGTCTGTCGGCCTGCACGAGCCCGACACGGCCGAGATGGCGCGGGTCGCTCAGATCTTCGACCTACACCGCCTGGCGGTCGAGGATGCCCTGCATCCGGTCCAGCGGCCGAAGCTCGAGAAGTACGGCGACATGGTGTTCCTCGTCCTCAAGGCCCTGTGGTACAGCAAGGAGTCGGACACCGTCGAGGGCGGGCAGGTCGCGCTGTTCATGGGCGCGGACTACGTCGTCACGGTGCGCCAAGCCCCGCATTTCGAGCTCGAAACCGTGCGCCACGACCTGGAGAAGCACGTCGATGTGCTCAAGCAGGGCCCCGCCGCCGTCGTCTACGCGGTCTGTGACCGGATCGTGGACGTCTACGAGCAGGTCGTCTCGGTGCTGGAGGACGACGTGGACGCGGTCGAGGCCTCCGTGTTCGCGCCGGAGCGGCCCCCCCACGCCTCCAAGCGGATCTCCGAGCTCAACCGAGAGCTCAACACACTGCGCCGGGCCGTCGACCCGCTGCGGGACCCGATGCACCAGTTCTCTCAGGCGAAGGTCAAGGGCGTCTCTGCGGACGTGGCTCCGTTCTTCCGCGATGTCGCCGACCACCTGGCTCGGGTCGGTGACTCCATCGACGCGCTGGGCAACGTGCTGTCCAGCGCCTTTGATGCGTACCTCTCCCGGATCGGCGTGCAGCAGAACGACGACATGCGCCGGATGTCCGCGTGGGCGGCGATATTTGCCGTCATCACCGTGTTTGCCGGGATCTACGGGATGAACTTCACCAATATGCCTGAGCTCGGATGGTCGTTCGGCTACCCGTTGCTCCTGTTCATCATGTTGGCCGTGTCGCTGGTGCTCTACCGCAAGTTCAAGAAGTCCGGCTGGCTGTGACCGTGCGTGCGAGCAGGCCGAACAACGCAGCGGTCGTAGATCCTCACGAGTGGGCTGCACCAGGGCCGTCCGGGATCCGGCGCTACGTGCCGATCCTGAGCTGGCTGCCGGCCTACGACCGCAGCTTCCTGCGCTTCGACGCGATCGCCGGCGCGACCGTGTGGGGCCTGCTGGTGCCGGAGTCGATCGCATACGCCGGGCTGGCGGGCCTGCCGCCGGAGGCGGGGCTCTACACGCTGCTGGCCACCCTGGCCGCGTATGCGATCTTCGGGACGAGCAGGCATCTGGTCGCCGCCGCCACCTCGGCGGCGGCGGTGCTGATCGCGTCGGGTGTCGCGGCGGTCCACCCTGCCGGTGCGGCGGAGTATGCGGCGGCAGGCGCGGCGATCGTGCTCTTCTGCGGGGCCCTGTTCCTGCTCGCGGGCGTCCTCCGGCTGGGCTTCGTCGCGCAGTTCCTGTCGCTGCCGGTGATGGCCGGGTTCGTCTTCGGTCTTGCGATCTTCGTGACGGTGAAGCAGTTGCCAAAGCTGTTCGGGATCAAGGCGGGAACCGGGAATACGATCCAGCAGTTCGTCCACGTGCTCACGCATCTCGGCGACACGAACGGGGCGACGCTCGCGGTCGGGGCGGGCGCGCTCGCGCTCCTGTTCGGACTCAAGCGCTTTGCGCCGAGGGTGCCCGGCGGACTGATCGCGCTCGTGCTCGGGATCGTGCTCAGCGGGGCCCTGGACCTCTCGCAGCATGGCGTCAAGATCGTGGGGGAGGTGCCGAGCGGGCTGCCGTCGCTCGGTATCCCGGACGTCCACAGCGGCGACGTCCTGGCGCTGATGGCCGCGGCGGCGGGGATGCTGCTCGTGATCTTCAGCGAGTCGCTCGGTGCCGCTGAGACGTTCGCGGCGAAGCACGGGTACGACATCGATCCCAATCAGGAGCTGATCGCGCTCGGCTTCGCCAACGTCGGTTCCGCCGTCCTGGGCGGGCTGGCCGGCGGGGGCAGCCTCTCGCAGTCGGCGGTGAACGAGGGGGCCGGTGCGCGCTCGGAGGTCTCGCCGCTGATTGCCACGGCGCTGATCGTGGTCACGGTCCTCTTCCTCACGCCGCTGTTCAAGAACCTGCCCGAGGCAGTGCTCGCGGCGCTGATCATCTTCGCCGTCTCGGGTCTCTGGAAGATCCGGGAGTTCAAGGAGTACTACGGGGTGAGCCGGGTCGAGTTCTGGCTCGGCCTCGCGACGATGACCGGCGTTCTCGTGTTCGACGTGCTGCCCGGTCTCCTGATCGGCGTCGTCGCGATGCTGGTCTACTTCATCTCCCGGGCGAGCACGGCGCACGTCGTGACCCTCGGCCGGATCCCGGGCGTGGCGGGCGCCTATGGCAACGTCAAGCGCCACCCCGACTACGAGCCCGTTCCCGGCCTGCTCGTCCTGCGGCTCAACGCGCCGCTCTTCTACGCCAACGCCACCAGCATCCAGGGCCGCATCAAGCAGCTCGTCGGCGCGGCCGACCCGTTGCCGCGCGCGGTGATCGTCGACGCGGGAGTGAACGACGAACTCGACATCACCAGCGCCGGGATGCTCGAGGCACTCATCACGCAGGTTCGCTCGGCCGGCATCGACTTCGCGCTGGCCGAGGTGCGCCATCCGGTCACCAGCACCGCCCACCGAACGCGGCTGCTCGAGCTGCTCGGCAAGGACCACATGTTCGACACGGTCGACGAGGCCGTCACGGCCCTCCGGAAGCCCGCGGAGGCCGTCACTCCCGCTTAGCCGGGGCGGGCTCGTACGCCTCGACGGCCGCGCGCACAGTGGGATACAGGTGCTCGCGGCCGATCGCGCCCAGCACGCCGGCGTCCTTGAGCTGCTCCTCCATGCGCGTCCGCAGCCGGGCCACGACGAGCGTGACATCATCGCGCCGCAGACCGTTCGTCAGGTCGAGCAGGGCGTCCAGGCCGGTCGCATCGGCGTGGCTGATCGCGTCCGCGTCGAGGACGAGCCAGCGGACGGTCGGGGGCGCCGCGCGGATCGCTTCGCGCACACGTCCCTTGAAGTAGCGCGCGTTTGCGAAGAAGAGGCGGTCGTCGAGCCGGTAGACGACCACGCCGGGCGTGATGGTGGCCGAGGGGTGCAGCGAGACGTCGGCGTAGCGCCCGAGCTTCGCGTCCCAGCCGAGCACGGCGTCGTGCGGGCTAGCGCTGCGCCGCACGATGTCGATCATCGACAGGCCCACGGCGACGACGAGCGCCTCGAGCACCCCGAACACGATCACGCACGCCATCGTGACCGCGGCGATCGCGACCTCCACCGGGTCGATCGCGGCGAGCGAGCGCCATGCCTGCGGGTCGACGAGCCCGACGGCGGCGACGACGATCACCGCGCCGAGCACGGCCTTGGGCAGGTACTGCACCGGCTCGGTGAGCAGCAGCAGGATGATGGCCACGCCCGCGGCCGCGACCAACCCGGCGATCTGCGTGCGCGCTCCCATGTCGTCGTTGACCGCGGTGCGCGAGCCGCTCGCCCCGACCGGGAAGCCCTGCGTGATCCCGGCCGCGGCGCTCGCGGCGCCCATCGCGAGCAGCTCCTGCGATGCGCGGACGTTCTGGTCGTGCTTGCCGGCGAACGACCGCGCGGTGAGGATCTCGTCTGCGAAACACACGAGGAAGATGCCGAGCGCCGCGGGGACGAGCTGGACGATGTCCGAGAACGAGAGACCCGGGAGGTCGAAGCTCGGCAGCCCTGCCGGGATGCGCCCGACCTCAGCGATGCCGTGCGCGGCGAAGTCGAGCGCCGACGACAGGGCGATCGCCGTGACGACGACGATCAGCGCGCCGGGCAGCTTCGGCGCAAAGCGCTTCAGTCCGAACAGCGTTACAAGCGAAACCGCGCTGACGGCGACCGTCGCGCCGCTGACGCTGCCGAGCTCGGTGATGACCTCCCAGAGCTGCCCGAGCGGGCGACTGGCGTCGATCGACAGGCCGAGGAGCTTCCCGAGCTGGCCGATGACGAGCACGACCGCGACCCCGTGGATGTACCCCACGAGGACCGGACGCGAGAAGTAGTCGGCGATCCAGCCCAGACGCAGCGCCCACGCGGCGACGAAGCACAGCCCGACCAGCAGGGCGAGCATCGCCCCCACCTGGGCCGCGCCGGCGGACCCGGCGGCGGCGAGCGGCACGATGGCGGCCGCGACGAGCGTCGCGATCGTGCCCTCCGGACCGATCGAGAGCTGCCGCGACGAGCCGAGGAACGCGTAGGCGACGGCCGGGAGCAGCAGCGCGTAGAGACCGTTGACGGGCGACACGCCCGCGACTTCGGCGTAGGCCATCGCGGAGGGGATCGCGAGCGCCGCGACGGTCAGGCCGGCGAGGGCGTCGCGCCGGGCACTCGGCACGCGGTAGCGCGGAAGATCGGCGGTGACCGGGACGGCCCGCGTGAGCAGCGGCTCGTCCCGCGCCGCCTTGAACGGCGACTTCTGGTCGTACGCGGCCTGGGCCGGCGTGGAGTCGCTCCCGTTCCGGTCCATCGCGTGGTAGGACTCAGTCGCCGCCCGTCGCCGGCGCCATCGCGGTGCCGTGGCACTGCTTCCATTTGCGTCCACTGCCGCAGGGGCAGGGGTCGTTGCGCCCGCGGTCCGCATCGTGCGCGGCGTACCGGCCGCTGAGGTCCGATGGCGGACGGCCCTGGCGCAGCAGGTCGCTCATGGCGCGCATCGGCTCATCGACGTGGTGGAAGAACAGCTTGTAGCCGGGGCAGAGGTAGTTCAGTCCGGGCTCGCCGTCCGGCGTGGAGATGAAGCGGTCCTTCGGGCAGCCGCCGTGGCAGGCGAAGCGCACCTCGCAGTCCAGGCAGTACTGCGGCAGCGTGTCCTTCTTGTCGAGCCCGAACTGCCGCTGGCGCGGTGAGGCCACCAGGTCGGCCATGTCGTGCTCGGCGATGTTGCCGAGCAGGTAGCCGGGCTCGACGAAGTGATCACAGCAGTAGAGATCGCCGTTGTGCTCGAGCGCGAGCGCGTTGCCGCAGGTCTCGGAATGCACGCACAGGCTCGGCGGCTCGCCGTACCAGTTGGCCAGCGCGACGTCGAACATCTGCACGAACACCTCACCGATGTCGCGGCGCACCCACTCCTCGAAGACGTCGATCAGGAAGCGGCCGTAGCCCTCCCCCGTGATGGAGCGCGCCGTGACGGCCTCCCCCTCCTGGACGTAGAGCGGGCGATCGCGCCAGGAGGACCACGGCACGGCCCCGTCCGCGTCCGCGTCGGGGACACGCTCGATGATCGGGATGAACTGCACGAACCGTGCACCGAGCGCGTCGCGCAGGAAGCAGTAGACCTCACGCCCGCGCTCGGCGTTCGCTGCGTGGACGGTCGTCAGGGCGTTCCAGTCGACCTCCGCGGCGCGCAGCGCGTCCAGGCCGCGCATCACCTGGTCGAAGCTGCCACGCCCACCGCGGGTGTGGCGGTAGGTGTCATGGATCTCGCGCGGGCCGTCGATCGAGATCCCGACCAGGAACTCCTGCTCCTTGAAGAACGCCGCCCACTCGGCGTCGAGCTGTGTCCCGTTCGTCTGGATCGTGTGCAGGGCGCGCTGGCCGGGCCTCAGGTACTTCTGGGTGATCTCCACCGACCGCCGGAAGAAGTCCAGGCCCATCAGCGTCGGCTCACCGCCCTGCCAGGCGATCGTCACCTCGGGCACGCGTGCGTGCGCCTCGATCAGCTGGCGCAGATACAGCTCGAGCGTGTCCTCAGACATCCGGAACCGGCTGTCCGGATAGAGCATCTCCTTCGACAGGAAGAAGCAGTACTCGCAGTCCAGGTTGCACTGCGCCCCCGTCGGCTTGGCCAGCAGGTGGAACGCCTGCGGCGCTGCGGTGAGGGCATGCATCATCGGGGCGCGGGGTCGAACACGGTCTTGAAGTCCTTCTTCATGCTCACGACCGTCCAGCCGCGGGCGTCCGCCTCGGCGAACGCCTTCTCGGCACCGCCGGTGTAGGCGAACTCGCGGTCCGCGTCGTCGTGCAGGACGAGCAGCCGCAGGGACGGCCTGTCAGCGTGCTGCGTGAACTCGAGCATCGGGACGTCGCCGTTCGAGTTCCCACCGGCGAGCAGCGGCCGGCGGCCGGTGTGGCTCCAGATCTGGATCGGCTTCTGCGCCCCGTCGTCGAGGAAGCCGAGCTTTGCGCCGCGCGTGAGCGTGCCGCCCTTGTACGCGAGCGCCGTGGTGCTGCCGATCACGCGCTCGGGCGGGATGCCGAACAGCTCCTGGGTGATCGGCCGCATGAAGTCCGCGCCGCTCCCCGACACCATGTGGTTCGAGAAGCCGTTCGCCGCCAGGTAGCCGAGCAGCTCGACCATGGGGGCGTACACGGTGTCGAGGTACCCGCGGCCGAGGGTGGGATGCTGCGCGCTGCGCAGGAAGGACTCCGACGTCGCCTGGAACTCCTCGACGCTGATCCCCGCGTAGGTCCCGGCGATACCGCCCAGGAGCAGCTTCGCCTTGGTCTCGTCGCCGGCGTAGTGCTCGGCGATCGCCTTGCCGAACCAGTCGTCGTCGTGCTCGTAGGCCGCCTTCCAGGGCTGCTGGTCTCGCAGCTTGGGATCGGCCTCGGCCATTGCGGCCAGCCGGCGGACGAGGAAGTCCGCCTCCACCGGAACCGGGTGCTCACACCACAGCGTGCCGTCGGCGTCGAACACCGCGATCCGCTCCTCGGCGGGCACACCGCTCGACACCGTCTGCTCCACAAAGGCGACGACCGCCGCCTTCGGCGCACCCGCGTTCCAGCTGGGAAGCACCTCGCCGCCACTCATGGGATCTCCTTCCGTCCGGGGGGCGCGGGCATCGGCCCGCGCCCCCCGAGTCGCCTGGACGCGTGGTTCCCTAGTCGCGCGCGAACGCGGCGATGAGCTCCTTCTCCACGTCGACGAACGGCTCACCGGAGACGTTGACGATGACCTTGTGGATCGTCCCTCCGGTGAACGCCCACGGCGCGTCCCCGGGATAGTCGTCGGTAACCGGCTCGCCGCCGTCCCGGCCGACGTTCAGCCCCTCACCGGCGAGCGAGAACTTGCCCGGCTGGGTCTTGATCTTCGCCTCGCCGACCTTCTCCTGGCCGATATAGAGACTGAGCGTACCCGTCGTGGGCTGCTTGTCGCCCTCCTTCTCGAACCTGGCGGACAGCCGAACCCGACCAGTCGGGATCGGCTCGTCGGAGACGACGTACTGGTCCTCCTCGCCGACGTAGTTGTAGTCGTACTTCAGCTTGCCGTCCTTGATGTACAGGGCATGGCCGCCGAACCGGCACCCGTGGGCGAACAGCACGCCCCCGGCTTCCTTGGTGTCGATCGTGACGTCAGCCACGATCGCGTAGGAGCGGTTTCGGACGTTGACCGCGACCGCTTCGGGCACCTCGGCGCATCCCGGGTAGTACTCGTACTGATCGCGCGGCTTGGCGAGCTGCGGCCGTGGGGTGTTGAGGATGTCCAGCGCGGTGCGGGACTCGAGCGGCAGGGCGTTGTACTTGCCCGCCTCCGACCACCACAGCGAGATCAGCTCGTTCAGCTTCTTCGGCTCTTTCTCGGCCAGGTCGTGACACTCGCTGGGGTCGGTCTCGGTGTTGAACAGCTCCCACCGCTGGTTGGTGAAGTCAGCCCAGCCGTCCGGGGTGGCGGGCGTCACCGACGCGGCCTTCCAGCCGTCGTGGTAGATGCCGCGGGTGCTGAGCATCGAGTAGAACTGCGTCTCCTTACCCTTGGCGAGCGGATCGTCGAAGGTTGCCTTGAAGCTCTCGCCCTCGAGCGGGATCTGCGTGGCCCCCCGGTAGACCTCCGGCATTTCGATGCCGAGGCAGTCGTAGATCGTCGGCACGATGTCGATTGCGTGCTGGTACTGGGTCCGGATGCCCGGCTTCTTGATCTTGGCCGGCCACGAGACGATCATCGGGTCGGCGGTGCCGCCCTGGTAGTTGGAGTAGCGCTTCCACATCTTGAACGGCGTGTTGAACGCCCACGCCCAGCCGGTCGGGTAGTGGTTGTAGGTCAGCGGGCTGCCGAGGACGTCGAGGTATTTCATGTTCGACTCGATCGTGTCCGGGATGCCGTTGAAGAACTTGTTCTCGTTGATCGAGCCGTTCGGGCCGCCCTCGCCAGAGGCGCCGTTGTCGGAGACGAGGATGATCAGCGTGTTGTCGAGCTGCCCCGATTCCTCGAGGTAGTCGAGCATCCGGCCGAGCTGGTGATCGGCGTGGCTGACGAACCCGGCGTAGACCTCAGCCATCCGTGAGAACAGCTTCTTCTCGTCGTCGGTGAGTGAGGCCCACGGCCGGACGGTGTCCAGCGCCGGCCAGTCCTGCCCCTCCGGGCCCTTCAGGTCGGTGTAGGGATTGATCGGCGAGAGCTCCGCTGCGGCGGGGACGATGCCGAGCTTCTTCTGCTTCTCGAACACTTGCTCGCGATAGGCCTCGTAGCCCATGTCGAACTTGCCCTTGTACTTGTCCGCCCAGTCCTTCGGCACGTGGTGCGGCGCATGACCGGCACCGAACGCGTAGTACAGGAACCACGGCTTGTCCGGAGCGACCGCCTTCATGTCCCGGATGTACGACATCGCCTTGTCGGTGAGGTCGACCGAGAGGTGATAGCCCTCCTCCGGCGTCTGCGGCGGATCGACCGTGTGGTTGTCATGAATGAGATCCGGATACCACTGGTTCGTCTCAGCACCGATGAAGCCGTACCAGCGGTCGAAGCCGCGGCCGGACGGCCACCCATGGCGCCTCGAGGCGAGGTTCTCCTCGTCCTCGGCGCACAGGTGCCACTTTCCGACCATGAACGTGCTCCAGCCCTGCTCGCCGAGCACCTCGGGGATCATCGCGCACTCGAACGGGATGTGCCCGTTCGCGTTCGGGAAGCCCGACGACGCCTCGGAGATGCACGCCATCCCGTTCGTCGTGTGGTTGCGACCGGTCAACAGGCACGAACGCGTCGGCGAGCACAAGGCCGTCGTATGAAAGTTCGTGTACTGCAGGCCCTTCTTCACGATCCGGTCGATGTTCGGCGTCTCAATCATGCCGCCGTACGGCTCCAGCGCCGAGAAGCCGACGTCGTCCAGCACCACGTACATCACGCTCGGCGCCCCGTCCGGCGGCACCGGCTGCGCGTACGGCGTCCAGTCCGGTTTCGAATCCTTGATGTCGATGTTGATGATGCCCTTGAACGGCTTGCTCACGATGCTCTCCCTTCGATGACGCGGGATCGGTCTGGCGGCGGTCCGCGCGCCGGCGGGTGGCCGGCAACCACGGCTTTCGCTGAACGTACTCCCGGGTTTCCGGGCCCGCCTCCACTCAATCGGCGGAATCCCCGGCGCCGACTCAGTCGAGCGTGTGGATCAGGAACGCCGTCGCAAAACCGAGCGTCGTCACGACCCCGACGAGCTTGCCGCCGTGCTGGTAGGCCTCGGGCATCATCGTGTCCGAGAGCATCGTGAGGATCGCCCCCGCCGCGAACGTGAGGACGAACGCGACGACGTTCGGCGACGAGTGCTGGAAGAGGCCGTAGCCCGCCAGCGAGGCGAGGCCCGAGATCAGGGTGATCCCGATCCACATCCAGAGGATCCGCGACGTCTTCCAGCCCCCGGTGATGAGCCCGCTGGTGGAGGAGATCGATTCCGGGAGGTTCGAGATGAACACGGCGATCAGGTAGGCGGCGCCCACCTTGCCGCCCTGGAAGATCGTCAGGCCGATCACCATCGACTCGGGGATCCCGTCGAGCACCGATCCGAGCACGATGGCGAGCGCGGAACCGTCCTTCTGAGCGCCGGTCGGGTCCTTGCGATCACCGCCCCCGGCGCGCGAGATCAGCCAGTCTCCGCCGAAGAACACTCCGCAGCCAACGAAGATGCCCAGATACACCGGCCAGTCCGCGTGTGCCGTCTTGGATGCCTCCTCGACGAGATCGAATGAGACCGCGCTGATCAGCACACCAGCGCCGAACGCCATGATCATCCCGATCCAGCGCAGGCTGATGTGGAAGAGCAGCGCGATGACCGCGCCGATGACGAGCGTGGACGCCGCCAGCGTCCCCCAGCCGAACGACGCCCACATCAGCTGCGCTGCGACTTCGTCGCAGACGGGCTCGACGGCAGCGCCCTGACAGCGCCCGTGAGCGTGTCAACGGACGTCTTGAGCGTGCTCGTCTTGCTCTGGATCTCGGACACGGTCTCAGCCTCCTTCGTGGACCCGCGCGACGCTAGGCCCCGTGAGGCGGGGGTGTCATCCGCCAGAAGGGCGTATCTCCGGGATGCTCTGAGCGTCCGGGACGAACCCGAACCGCGCGACCAACTCGACCGCCTCCGAGCGGCCGGGCACGCCGAGCTTGTCGTAGATCGAGGCGACGTGCGTCTTGACGGTGGAGCGCGCGAGGTAGAGCCGGTCGGCGATCTCCTGCAGCGACAGGTGCGTCGGCAGAAGGGCCACCACGCGCAGCTCCGCCGACGTGAGGCCGTACGTCTCGCCGCTCCTGACCCGTGCTTCGATGGATGCGAGCCGCACGGGCAGCACGCCCGGATCGGGATAGCCCTGCAGCGCGTCGTCGGCGACCTCCGCCAGCTCGAGTGCTCCAGCCGGGTCGCCGAGGTCGAGGGTGACGGCGGCGCAGCGGAGCGCGAGATCAGCCTCCAGCCAGGTGACTCCAGGGAGGTACTGCCGTCGCTGACGGAAGGCGTCGAGTTGCCGGGCGGCCTCGCCGGTGTCGCCGCGCTGCTGCTGGGCGAGCGCTGCCGCCGTCGCCGCGATGGCACCGCCGACCGTCTCCTCGAGGTGCGCATCAGCGACCGTCTGCGCCGCCGCGACGGCCCAGCGCTGCAGGTCACGTCCATGCCCGAGCTCTTCCGCGGCGAAGGCGAGATACCCGAGGTTGACGACGCGGAAGTGCACGAACTCCGGGTGATCGCTCAACAGCGCCAGCCCCTCCCGCAGCTCGGCGAGTCCCTCCTCGGGGAGACCGAGGAGCACGTGTGCGATGCCCTTGGCGCGGCAGCCGCTGGCGAGCCAGGTGCCGCCCTCCTTCTCGGACGCGTAGATCAGCTCACCGTCGCGGAGCATCTGCGAGATGCCATCGGTCGCCAGGAGCGATCTGACGCTGGCGAGCGATGAGCGCAGCGAGGGCGCGCCGTCGGCGGAGGGACCATCGAGCGGCAAGCGCTCGGCCGCGGCGATCGCCCGCCGCGCGCGCGGCAGGTCGCGACCGAAGAGCGAGGTCCACGCGCAGGCGACGGCCAGCTGCGGGTCGGATTCGATCTCCTCGTCGCTGCAGCGTTCCAGCCAGAGCCGCACGCTCTCGCTCTGCCCGCGCCGCGAGAGCTCCTCACGGTGCGCGAGCGCGATCCGGCCGGCCTGGGCCAGGTCGCCGCTCTCGTGCGCGTAGATGAACGCCTCGCCCGGAGTCCCGTAGAGCTCGCACCAGTCGGCCGCGCGGCGCAGGAAGCTGCACAGCAGCTCGGGGTGGCGCCGGCGCAGTTCGGCGCGCAGGAGGTCGCCGAACAGCCGGTGGTAGCGGAACCACCGGCGGCCGGCATCGATCGGCAAGACGAAGGCGTTGGAGCGTGCCAGTGCCTCGAGCGAGGCGGCGGCACTCGTCGTCCCGAGCACCGCGTCG
The DNA here is from genome assembly GCA_035542555.1 of Solirubrobacteraceae bacterium. GTDB lineage: Bacteria > Actinomycetota > Thermoleophilia > Solirubrobacterales > Solirubrobacteraceae > F1-60-MAGs163. The sequence continues at coordinate 17,108 of DATKLF010000105.1, forward strand.
CAGAGCGGGGCGGTCATCCGCTCGAGGACCGACGTCGCGAGCAGGAAGTCGCGCAGGTGCTCCGGCTGGCGCTCCAGCACTTCTTCCAGCAGGTAGTCCGCGATCTGCGTCTGGTCGCCGGACAGCGCGGCGGCGCGGGCCTCCGCATCATCGAGGCCGCGCAGCGAGAGCGTCGCGAGGACGACCGCCGCCGCCCAGCCCTCGGTCCGCTCGCACAGGGCATGTGCCGCGTCGTCTGAGAGCTTCAGTCCGCCGCTCGCGGCGAGATCACGGGTCTCCTCGGCGTCGAGCGCGAGCGCGTGGACCCCGATCTCGGCCAGATCCCCGCTCGCCCGGAGGCGTGCCACGGGCACGGGCGGGTCGCCGCGCGTGATGAGGATGAGCTGCGAGCCCGGCGGAACATGGGCGACGAGGAAGGCGAGGATCGCCCGGCCTCTCTGCGCCGTGATGACGTCGACGTCGTCGAGCACCACGACGAACGGGTCACGGTCAGCGAGATGGCCCGCCAGCAGCGGGAGGACGCCGTTCTGAATCCTCGGCACCGGCTGGGCGAGCTCCTCCGACAGCGCGCCGCCGATGGCCTGGCTGAGACCAAGCGCAGCCGCCATGCGTCCGAGCAGGATGACCGGGTCGTTGTCGCGGTGATCCAGCTGCAGCCAGCGGCCGGCGCGCACATCGTGCTCGAGCCACTGCGCGACGAGTGTCGACTTGCCGTAGCCGGCGGGTGCGGAGACGAGCACCAGGCGGCTGCTCGCCGCGGCCGCCTGCAGCGCGGGGAGGCGAACCCGCGGGACGACGCCTGGCCGGCTGGCCGGATCCGGAACCTCTGCCTCGAAGGGCGCCGCGCTGGACTCGGCGGTAGTCATGGCTGCTCGTCCATATCGGTTGACACGCGGACGACGGTACTACGGATCCGCCATATGAGCGGATGACCCGGACACGACCCCGGTCGTACGGTCGCTCCACCATTTCCGAGCGGCCGAACACCACGAGCAGGAAACGACCCGGCCCGGCGACCCTGACGCCGACGGAGATGCGCGTCCTGCTGCTGCTCCCGACGTACCGAACGCTCGCCGACATCGGTCTGCAGTTCGGCATCAGTCGCTCCACGGTCAAGACGCACGTGGAGCACATCTACCTCAAGCTCGGGGCCACGACCCGAGCAGAGGCCGTGACCATCGCCCAGAACGCGGGGCTCGTGCCGCCCCAGCCGATCCCGGCCGCCCCCCACTGCGAGCATGAACATGCCTGATCAGGTCTCCGTCTCGATCTCACCGCGCACGATCCTGATCTTCGTCGGACTCGTCGCGCTGACCTGGGCGCTCGTCGCCGTCGGCGGGACGCTGCTCGTGATCTTCGTCTCCGTGTTCCTGGCCATCGTGCTGGCTCCGGTCGTCGACGCGGCTGCGGCGAAGTGGAACCTCGGACGCGGTGCGGCCTCCTCGCTCGTCGTGCTGGGCCTCGCCGTGCTCGTCGGGCTGCTGCTGGTCATCGCCCTGACGCCGATCGTCGACGCCGTCCGCTCGTTCTCGCACAACGTCCCGAAGATCGTGAACGACGTCAGCAACAGCTCGCTGGGCAAGCAGGTCGGCAAGCACAGCGATGTCACAAAGACGCTGCAGAAGCACGCGTCGGGCATCGCCTCCGGCTTCGGCAAGGCCGCCGGCGGGCTGCTGAACATCGCGGCCTCGGCGTTCGGCGTCTTCGTGCTGGGATTCTCGATCCTCTTCATGACCCTGTTCCTGGTCAAGGACCTGCCCAGCTATCGCGACGCGCTGGAGTCGCTGATCGAGAACGACAACGCGGTGCGCTGGCGCCGGATCAGCGATCAGATCATCACGACGACCTCGCGCTACATGATCGGCAACATCGTGATCTCGATCATCTGCGGGTCGATCTACGGGGTCACCGCCGTGATCCTCGGCCTGCCGTATCCCTTGGCGCTGGCCATCATCGCCGGGATCCTCGACATGATCCCGAACATCGGCTCGCTGCTGGCCGGGATCATCCTGGGGATCGCCGCGCTGTCGGTCAGCGTCACCGCGCTGATCATCATGGTGGCCGTGGTCCTCGTCTACCAGCAGTTCGAGAACTACGTCCTGCAGCCGACGATCATCGGCAAGGCCGCCGACATCTCGGGGTTCCTGGTGATCCTGAGCGTCCTCTTCTGGGGCGCCCTGTTCGGCGTCGTCGGCGCGATCGTCGGCGTCCCGATCACGGCCGGGATCCTGATCGTCGTGCAGGAGCTGACCGCCGATCGCCGGGCGCGGATCGCCGAGAGTCGGCCGCAGAGCCTCAGTCCTTCTCCGGCCCCCGAACCCGAAGGCTCCACGACGTGACCACGCGCTGCTGGCGATCATCGCCCCGATGTTCGGCTGCAGCGCGGGTCGCTGACGTCCCCGATCCACGAGACATGACGATGCGTGCAGAGGAAGAGAAGACATGACATTTGCGAAGGTCATCCCGCTGGCGTTCGTGATGATCGCCGGACCGCAGATCCTGAGCGCGATCTTTCTCGCGACCAGCGAGAACTGGCGCAAGAACTCAGCGGCGTTCGTCGCCGGCGCCGCGCTTTCGGTCACGACGATCGTCACGCTCGGCTTCCTCCTGGCCACCGGCGCGCGTGATCAGGGGGCGTCCAACACGACGCTGGACATCATCATCATCGTTCTGCTGGTCGCCGCCGCGATCCACACGTTCCTGACGCGCAAGACGTCGAAGCCGCCGACGTGGATGGGACGACTGGAGGAGGCGAAGCCGAAGGGCTCGTTCAAGCTCGGGTTTCTGCTGCTCGGCGTCTTCCCGACCGACATCCTCACCTCGATCGCCGTCGGCAGCACCGTCGCCCGCAACGACGACGCCTGGTGGGCGATCCTGCCGTTCGTCGTGACGACGCTGCTGTTCCTCGCGCTCCCGTCGCTCTTCCTGCTGATCGTCGGCGAGCGGGCGCAGAAGGCGCTGCCCAAAGTCCGCGACTGGATGAACGACAACTCGTGGGTCATCAGTGAGATCGTCTTCGGCCTCTTCATCGTGCTCACCGCGAACAGCCTCATGGGCTGAGAGCCCGTCGGCCTGCTCAAGCGGTGGCCCGCCGCCGCCGCCGAGCGGCGCCGATCACGGCGGACCGGGCAGCGTCAGGATCTGCTCGCCGGCGATGAGCAGCAGCAGAAGACCGACGCTGATCAACGCGAACCGGCCGCGCCTGATCGGGAACTGCGTGCTGATCCCAATCAGGAAAAGGACGCTGGCGAGGATGACGGTGGCGCGGATGTAGTGGTCGCCTGTCTCCGCAGCCGCCTGGCCTCGCGCGTAGTAGGCGTCGGCCTGCGCGTCCAGCAAGCGCGCCTGCGCCGCCCCCGGGGGATGGAACTGCGGCATCGCCTCCGGGCCGGCAGGGGCGTTCCTGTTCGTGAACGGCTTCGTTGCGAGCCAGGCATCGAACGCGACGCGGTAGTTCGGAAGGAAGTACTTGTGGGCGACCCGCATCGCGGCCTTGTCGCGGGCGATGTACGCCGCGTACCAGGCGTTGAACGTCACGGCATCCGCTGTCTGGTAGGTCAGCGCCTGCTGGAATGCCCGGTTGGCCTTGACGCGGGTCGCGGATGCCTTTGCGAGCTTCAGCGACGATTCCGTCCCCCATTTCGCGGCCGAGTAGCCGGCCCAGGCGGCGACCAGCGTGACGAGCGACAGCACGACGGCCTCGGTGATCGAGAGCCTCTTGTCCCGGCGGTCCGTGCTCTCGGCCTCATGCGCGTGCTCAGCGTGCTCGCCGATCTTGCTGCCCGCCTCCATGGGGGACAGTGCCTCAGCCTCAGGCATCACGGACTCCCGTCGCCGCTGCCGCGGTCCCTCGCGGATGAGTTGCTGCGCCTGCGTCGATCATGCTCCGTTCGACGGTATGGCGCGGGCGCCGGTCCGTCATCGCCCAAGATGGCGGATCGCGCGACACTTCATCATCCGTCGCTCGCGGGCTCCGTACGGCGCAGGAGGTCCAGCAGCAGGTCGCGGAAGGCCTCCGGCGTCTCGAGCGGCGCGAGGTGACCGGCGCCGCGGATGACGGCGTGGTGGGCGCCGGGCAGCGCTCGCGCCATCGCCTCGGCCCCCTGGCGGAAATCGCACAGGTCGCGCTCGCCGGCAGCCACGAGCGTGGGCGTGCCCAGCAGGGCGAGCGCATCCGGCCGCTGTTCGACGGGGTCCGGGGCCTCCGTCGCCGGTGGGGCCTCGGCCTGCAGCCCAAACGCGCGCCGCTGCATCGCTGCCACACGGGCACGCAGCTCGGGGGGCGCATCGGACAGCGTCCACGCGTCGACGACGGCGCCGACGGCCGCCTCGGTGTCCCCACGCTCCAACGCCGTCTCCTCCGCCTCCCAGGCGGCCATCAGCTCCGGTGACGGCACCAGCGTGGGCGGCGGCGCCGAGATCAGCGCGAGCGCCGACACCCGCTCCGGCGCGACGACCGCAACCCGCAGCGCCACGGCGCCCCCGAAGGAGTTGCCGACAAGCGATGCCCGCTCGATCGACAGCGCGTCCATGGCGTGGAGGACGTCGGTCCACGGCGCCTGCTCACCGGGCGCGATTCGCGCCTCACCGAACCCGGGAAGGTCCAGCGCGACGGCCCGGTACCCCGCGTCGGCCAGCGGACCGAGGTGGCCGGCCCACATGGTCCGGTCGGCGACGCCGGCGTGCAGCAGCACGACGGCCGGCCCGCTCCCGGCCTCGTCATGGGGAAGCATTACATCCGCCAGTATCGCCTCGGCCCGACGACACGCCAAACGCCCCGCCGGGCGGCGGGGCGCGTCAAGCCCTTCGAGCGGCAGGTAGCCTGCGGCGATGGCGGGCGATGCGACAGGCGGTCCGCCGCTCCCCGATCACCGCGAGCTGCGCGATGTGGCGCTGGCGATGGAGGGTGCGGCGGTCTCCGGCGACATCCTCGATGCGCGCTGGCGGACGGTGTTCATCTCCAGCGAGCTCGCGCGACTGACCGGCGTGCCGCCCGCCGAGGTCGGGCGCTATTACGGCGAGTCGATCGTCGTGCGCCACCTGGACCATCCCCTGACCTGGGGCAGCGACGAGGTCACCGCCGTCGCGTGGTGGCGCCAGGTCGTGCCGATCATGCGCTGCTACCTGCAGCCCGGCGACCCCGACTTCGAGGCGGTGTTCGCCCGCAACGCCGCGGCCGCGGCGCGCGCCCGGCCCGTCGACGTCGTTCCCCGCTCCTGGCAGGAGACCGTCGTGTTCCCGCCGGGCCACGGCTTCCGCGCGTCGCTGTTCGGCGGCATGACGTTCCTCGAGCTGCGCCTGAACGCTGACGACGGGGCGTTCCTCGGCGTGGTCCGGCTCTGCCGCGTCGCGATGCCCGAGGCGCTGCTCACCCGCCTGGGGCGCGGAGACCAGCAGCTGTTCGAGCGGATGGACCGGGTCAGCGAGCCCGCCAGGCGTCCGGCCGGAATCCTGTTCGCCGATCTGGAGGCCTCGGGTGCGCTCTCGCGCCGGCTCTCCTCGCGCGGCTACTTCGACCTCATCCGCGACCTCACCGATCTCATCGACGCCTCGGTCGTGACCTGCGGCGGCATCGTCGGCAAGCACGCGGGCGACGGCGGGTCGGCGCTGTTCCTCGCCGCCGACTTCGACGGCTCGGAGTCCGCGGCGGCGCGCGCCGCGATTGAGGCGGCCCGGGCGATCCGTGACGGCGCCGCGTCCCTCGGGCCGCAGGAGGTCGCCGTCAGGGTGAACGTCGGCCTGCACTGGGGCGCCACGCTGATGGTCGGGCAGGTCGCGACGCGCGGGCGCCTGGAGGTCACCGCGCTCGGTGACCAGATGAACGAGGGGTCGCGGATCGAGGCCGCGGCAACCGACGGTTCGATCCTGGCGTCGAAGGACATCGTCGAGCGCCTGGAGCCCGCGGACGCCCGGGCGACCGGCATCGAACTCGACTCGCTCTCCTACACCCCGCTCGCCGAGCTCGGCGGGGTCAGCGACAAGCAGGTCCGTGACGCCGGCGCGATCGCGGTGACGGTGATCTGACGGGATCGGTCGCGGCGGGCGGCGCGGCGCCGGCCGGTCAGCGGGCCCCGGCGCCCGCCGGCTCGCGCACGGCCCGCAGTGCCGGGCGCCGCGAGCGCACGATCACGCGCGTCCCGTGGCGCGGCGCGAGCGTGACGTTGCGCCGTGCCACGTGCTCGGGCCGCGCGTCGGCGGGCGCAAGCGTGCACGCCTCGAGCACGGTCGACAGCACGACGCGCATCTCGAACTCGGCGAACGACGCGCCCAGGCAGCGCCGCGACCCACCGCCGAACGGGATCCACGAGTAGGTCCCCGGCGGGTTCTCGAGGAAGCGCTCGGGCCGGAAGGCGAACGGCTCGGGGTAGGTGTCCTCACGCGTGTTGGTCAGCCAGATCGACGGCGTCACGTCGGTGCCGGCAGGGAGCACGTACTCGCCGACACGCAGCTCGGAGCCAAGGCGCCTGCCCGCAAGCGGCACGACCGGGCGCAGGCGCAGGCTCTCGTTGACCACGGCGCGCAGGTACTGCCCGTCGTCCTGCGCGAGCTCGGACTGTAGGCGCGCGAGCGTGGGCGGGTTGTGCAGGAGGAGGTCGAACGTCCACGCGAGCGCGGTCGCGGTCGTCTCGTGGCCGGCGACGAGCAGCGTGAGCAGCTGGTCGCGCAGCTCGGCGTCGTCCATCGCGCTGCCGTCCTCGAAGCGGGCGGCGACGAGCTGGGAGAGGATGTCCTCGCGCTCTGCGACCTGTGGGTCGGCGCGCCGCTCGCGAATCTCCTCGGCGAGGACCTCGTCGACGCCGACGCGCAGTTCGCCGATCTGCGCGAGCGGGCCCTCCCGACCCACCCGGCGGGCGGCGAGCGCGCCGAACTGCAGGCGGGGCGTCGCCGTGCGGTTCAGCAGGTCGCGCAGCATCACGCGCAGGCGCTCGCGGCGCTCCTCGTCGCTGACCCCGAAGACGGCACGCAGGATCACCTCGAGCGTGATCGCCTGCATGCTCGGATGGATCGCGAACGGCTCGCCGAGCGGCCAGGCCGCGAGCTCGCGCTCGGTCGCCTCACGAACCGTCGACTCGTAGGCGCGCATGCGCTCGCCGTGGAAGGCCGGCAGCATCAGGCGCCGGCGGTCCAGGTGCTCGCGGCCCTCGAGCAGCAGCACCGACCGCGGCCCGAGCAACGGCCGCAGCGCGAACGTTCGGCCCGGCGGCAGTCCATGGTCGCGCGAGGTGTACAGCGCGCGCACGGCCTCGGGATCGGAGAACATGACCATCGGCGACTGGAAGCCGAGGAAGCGCACGCTGAACGCGTCTCCGTAGCGCCGGCGCGCCGACTCCATGAAAGCCAGCGGCCGCATGATCCAGCGCATCGTCTGCGCGATCGCGGGCTCTGCGGGTCCGGGCGGGAGCGTCGTCATCCCTGAAGGGTCGCACGCGCACGACCGCGGCGCGCACGGGGACGGCGCCGGCGGCGCGCGCACGCCCGCTACGTGAAGATGATCTGGCCGCCCGCGGCCTTCTCGTAGAACTCGCCGACCGTGATGATGTCCTCGACCTGGTCGATGAAGTCCTCGCGCGTGAGGCCGAACATGTCGACCGACGCCTGGCAGGCGTAGAGCCCGGCGCCCGAGTCGGCGATCAGCTCCACGAACTCGGGGATCGGCGGGATGTCGAGCTCCTCCATGCGCTTGGCGAGCTGGTGGGTGATGATCGACGACATCCCCGGCACGCCGCCGACCCAGGTCGCGAGATGCAGGCCCGGGTTGCCGACGGCGGCGACCTTGACGTGCTCGTGGCGGTCGCGGTGGATCGCGTCCATGCCGAAGAAGGTGAAGAAGAGGTTCGCCTCGATGCCCTCCATACGGGCGCCGTTGGCCATGATCAGTCCCGGGTAGATCCCCTCGAGCGATCCCTTGGAGATGATGATCGACACCTTCGTGATCGGTTCGTCCGCCATGTCGTCCTCCTAGATGCAGCCGCGCGGCTTGGGGATCCCGCCGATCTTTGCGGCGAGCTTTGCGGGGCCCTTAGGGAACAGCTCGTAGAGCTCCTTGACCGGGACGCCCGAGGCCTTGCCGAGCGTGCGGATCGACGGCGCGGCGCCGTCCTGCAGGTAGCGCTCGCGCATGAAGTCGATCACCTGCCAGTGGCGGTCGGTGAGCTCGGGGATCCCGTTCTCGCGGGCGATCTCCGCCGCGATGTCGCGGTCCCACGCCTGGGGGTCGGTGAGGAACCCCTCCGCGTCGACCTCGACCGGGCGGCCCGCAATCGTCGTCTGGGTCATGTCGTCTCCTTCCTCAGCCGTCCGGCGCGTGCCGGCCGGCGGTCTGCAGCTGGTCGCTGATGCCCGGCAGGTCACGGCCCGGCAGCAGCACGTGCCAGTAGGCCCACTCGAACATGAGCTTCGCCCAGTGGTTCATCCGCGACTCGCGCAGCAGCGGCAGCGGGCCCACGTGGGGCTCCGGGAACCTGCCCGCGAGCGGCTCCTGCTCGTAGTTGAAGTCGATGAGGAGCGCCTTGCCGAACCCGGTCTCGATGAAGCAGTTCGCGTGCCCGTCGAACGTCGGCTGCAGCTCCTCGCCGGCGAGCAGGCGCCGAACGTTCTCGACGATCGTCTCGCCCTCGAAGTGCGAGACCGAGCCGGCCTTGGAGGTCGGTACGTTGGCCGCGTCGCCGAGCACGAAGACGTCTGAGGCCGCCGCGGCCTGCAGCGTGTGCGGGTCACACGGGACGAAGCCGAGCTCATCGCCCAGGCCGGGCGAGCGCTCGACATACGCGGCGCCGCCGTGCGCCGGGATCGTGACCAGCAGGTCGAACGGCAGCTCGCGCTCGTCCCAGCTGGCCAGCACGCCGCCGGCGCCGTCCACGCGGCCCGTCGCGAACTCGGTCTCGAGCGCGATCCCCTTCTCGTCGAGCAGGCCGGCGAGCGCCTTCGACGCAACCGGCTTGGTGAACGCCGCGTCGAGCGGTGTGGCGAACGTGAGCTCGGTGCGCTCGCGCACCCCGCGCTCGGTGAGGAACCAGTCGGCCAGGAAGCAGAACTCGAGTGGCGCGACCGGGCACTTGACCGGCATGTCGACGAGGTTCACGACGAGCCGACCACCGTCGAAGTGCGCGAGCGCGTCGCGCAGTGCTCGCGCCCCCTGGAGGTCGTAGAACGTGAACACGCGCTCGTTCCAGCCGGGCCCGAGCATGCCCTCGGTCTCCTCGGGCTGCAGGCGGGCGCCCGTGGCGACGATCAGCACGTCGTATGGCATCGCGGCGGCGTCGCGCAGCTCGACCTGGCGATCCTCGAGGGCGACGCGCTCGACGTCCGCAAGCACGAAGCGCACGCCGTCCGCGAGCTGCGCCCGGCGCGAGCGCACGATGTGGTCGGGGTCCGCGAGGCCGAACGGGACGAACAGGAGCCCCGGCTGGTAGATGTGCCGGTCGTCCTGGTCGACGACGGTGATCTCGACC
>DATKLF010000106.1:0-5221 GCA_035542555.1 Solirubrobacteraceae bacterium
ACGCCGCCCGGTTCCTGCGCGTGCACCTCGGCGACGGGTCCCTCGACGGTGTCCGAGTGCTCACCGCCGGGAGCGTCGCGGCGATGCAGACGATCCAGGCGCGCGGGCGCAAGCTGGACGTCGGGCTGGGCTGGTTCCGGCGCCGCGACGACCCCGTCGACGGGGGCGAACCGCATCTCGAGCACCTCGGCGGGGGCGGTGGCTTCTTCAACATGATGCGCATCCAGCCGGGCCGGCGCCGGGGGGTCTTGGTGATGGGCAACGCCACGTCCTACGACTACCGACGGGTGGCGAGCGCCGCCTTCGCCGACGACTGTGGGGCCGCGGACCAGTGGTTTGCACGGTCGCGTGGGCGCCGCCGACCGGCGACCCTGACCGAATGACGACCCTCAAGGAATCGGCGCAGGAGTTCCTCGCGCAGCGGCGGATCGCCGTCGCCGGCGTCTCACGCGATGCGAAGCAGCCGGCGAACCTCATCTACCGGCGCCTGCGCGACACCGGCCACGACGTGTTCGCCGTCAACCCGAACGCCGAGCTGGTCGAGGGCGACACCTGCTTTCCGAGTCTGCAGGCCATCCCGGGGGCGCCGCCCGACGGCGTCGTGATCGTGACGCCGCCGCAGGCGGCCGTGGAGGTGGCAAAGGATGCGCACGCCGCCGGCGTGCCGCGCGTGTGGCTGCACCGCGGCATGGGCCCCGGCAGCAGCTCGGATGAGGCGAGCCGCTTCTGCGCCGAGCACGGGTTGACCGTCATTCCCGGTGGATGCCCGTGCATGTTCGGCGAGACCTCCGATGTCGGTCATCGCTGCATGCGCGTCATGCTGCAGCTGACCGGGAAGGTCCCGCGCACGCTGTGACCGGCGCGCGCCCGCGTGAGATCCTGGGCGCCAAGGCGATGGACCTCGCACACGACGATCACGCCGCAGCCGGACCGGGGGTCGAGCGTCCGTGGTCGGACGACCCGCTGCTCGGGCGCCTGGCCGATGTCGTCGACGACGTTGGCTGGGTCGCATTCCTCTACGACCGTGACTGGCGGCTGATCTGGGTCTCGCGCGAGGCGCGCGAGATGACCGGCGACGAGACGGCCGCGGCGCTGGGCTACGGCCTGGATGTGCCATTGGCGCTGCGCCGCCTGGCCTGGACGCGCCGGATGACCGCCGAGGAGCGCCTGTCGGCGTCGGCGGTCCTGCTCGCCGAGGCCGAGTGCGACGTGCCGGGGACCATCGAGCGCGCCCGCGCCGTCGACGCGCAGCTGGCCGCGGCCGCCGAAGCCGAGCGGGCGGCGCGGCCATGCGGCGGGCCCGCGTTCTCGTTCCACACCGGCTACGCGCCGGTCAACGGCCCGCACAGCGCCTTCACCGGCCTCGTGGTGCGGGTGCGCGACGCCGACGGAGCGTTCGCCGCGGGCCTGAGCGTGGTGATGCCGACGCTGCCGATGGGGCTCAGCGCGATGCTCCTGCACGGCGACGAGCAGGCGTTTGCGCGCATGGCGCGGCTTGCCGCGCCGGGTCGGCGGGCCGCGGCCGTCCTGTTTGCCGACCTCGAGGGCTCGGGCGACATCGCGCGCGAGCTCTCCGGCGCCGCCTACTTCCGGCTCGTCGCCGAGCTCACCGAGCGCATCGACCGCGCTGTCGTCGAGCGCTCGGGGATCGTCGGCAAGCACGCCGGCGACGGCGTCACCGCGTTCTTCGTCGCCGACGACGTCGGGAGCGCTTCGGGTGCCGTGCGCGCCGCGATCGAGGCGGCGCGCACGATCGCCGCGACCGTGCACGAGGTCGCCCCGTCGCTCAGCGACGACGACCTGCCGGCGCTGCACATGAACTTCGGCGTCCACTGGGGTCCCGGGCTCTACATGGGCCAGCTCGTGACCGACGGGCGGCTCGAGGTGACCGCGCTCGGAGACGAGGTCAACGAGTGCGCGCGCATCCAGCAGACGGCGAGTGGCGGGGCGCTGCTCGTCTCCAAGGCGCTGCTGGAGCGCCTCGAGCCGTCAGATGCGCGCGCGCTGGGGGTGGATCCCGACGGTCTGCACTACACCGCGCTCGGCGACTTTCCGGGTGTGCACCCCAAGACGATCCGCGACGCGGGACGGATCGCGGTCGCCGCGATCCCTTCAGGTCAGCGCGGCTTGGCCTCCGCGTAGCGATCGAGGCCGTCATCGGGGATCGGCTCCCACGGCGCGGCGTACGCGACGAACGCCCGCCAGCTCGGGCGCACGCCGGGATCGCCGTGGAACGCCGACATGCGGATGCTCATCAGTCCCGAGCCGTCGGGGTCGCGGCTGAACAGGTGCGCGCCGCACGCGCGGCAGAAGCACTTCTCGAATCCGCCGTCGGGGTGGCGCCATCCCTGCACAAGCTCCTCGCCGCGCAGCAGGCGGAACGTCGCGCCGTCGATGCGCGCCTGCGCGGACTGCGAGGTCCCCGTGCGGCGCTGGCAGCGCGTGCAGTGGCAGTAGCCCGCCTCGGCGGCAGGCTCGGTGAGCTCGAAGCGGACGCCGCCGCACAGGCAGCCTCCGGTCTGTGATGCAGTCATGTGGGCGAGTCTTGCGCATCGGGGGGCGATGGCGGGCGCCGACGGCGGTGGGAGCTCGGTTTGCCGCTGCCCGACCTCGACTTGCTGGATTCAGCGGTGCTGGTCGAGTTGTGCACGCATGCGGTGCTCAACTCGACCCGCGACGGCGGGCGACGGCGGGCGACGGCGGGCGACGGCGGGCGCGTCGCGCATCGGTCCGCGCTGCAGGGCGTCTGTGGTCGCGGGGCGCCGAGGGGTCGGACGCCGACGCGCGCCGGGGCGCCGGCCGGCGGTGGGAGCTCGGTTTGCCGCTGCCCGACCTCGGCTTACTGGATTCAGCGGTGCTGGTCGAGTTGTGCACGCATGTGGTGTTCAACGCGCCCAGCAGTGAGCCGCCGAGCCCGGGGGGTGTGCGTCGCGCGGGTCCGCCGCCGCGGCTCGCGCGCGCCGGTGGCCGCGCCGACGCGCGTACGATGAAAGCCATGGACAGCTCGCGCCGCCGCAGAGGCGGCATCTTCGCCGCGCTCGTGCTGCTTGCCGAGTCGGCTGTCCTGGTGGCGCGCGGGTACCCGCCGGCCGGGCAGGTCGTCGTCCGCTGCCGCGCCGGGCACTGCTTCACGACGATCTGGGTGCCGGGCGTCTCGGTCAAGGCCGTGCGCCTGGGTCCATGGCGCATCCAGCGCTGTCCCGTCGGGCGGCACTGGTCGGTCGTCACGCCGGTGCGCCGCTCGGACCTGTCGTGGTGGCGGCTGCGGCGCGCGCGCGCCGCGCACGATCTGCGCGTGCCTTAGGGTTGGCGCCGCATGCCGCGCTTCGTCGACCTGTCCGCGCCGATCGTCAACAGCCCGCCGGAGACGCCCGAGATGCTCCGCACGGAGATCGTGTTCCAGGGCCACGAGGCCGGTGCCGCGGCGATCGAGGCGATGCTCGGCGTGCCGCCGTCGCTGCTGCGCGACGGCGAGGGCTGGGCGGTCGAGGAGTTCGTCCGCTTCGGGACCCACAACTCCACGCACGTCGACGCACCCTGGCACTACAACTCGACGATCGCCGGGGAACGCGCGCAGACGATCGACGAGCTGCCGCTCGAGTGGTTTCACGCACCCGGCGTGGTCCTGGACTTCTCCCACAAGGACGACGGCGACGCCGTCACGGTGCCGGAGATCGACGACGCGCTCGAGCGCCTGGACCGCGACATCCAGCCGCTCGACATCGTCCTCATCCGCACCGGGCGCGACGCGTTCATGAACCAGCCGGACTACATGCTGCGCGGCCCGGGCGTGACCGCCGAGGCCACGCGGCGCCTCTATGAGCTCGGCACGCGCGTGATGGGCATCGACGCGTGGGGCTGGGACGCGCCGCTGCACCTGCAGGCCGAGGCGGCGAAGGCCAAGGGCGAGCCCGGGATCTTCTGGGCCGCGCACCAGTGCGACCTGGCCTACTCGCAGATCGAGCGTCTCTGCAATCTGGGCGCGCTGCCGCCGAGCGGCTTCACCATCTCGTGCTTCCCGCTGAAGATCGTCGGCGGCTCGGCCGGGCCCGCGCGCGTCGTCGCGATCGTCGGCGATTAGGCACGACGGGCCCGCCGCGGCCTCCGAACATCAGGCCTCGTTGCCGGCGGCGATGCGGCGCAGGTCGATCGTCTGGTCGTAGAGCTTCGCGTCGACCCCCTCCTCGAGCGCGACCTCGCGCAGCGGGCGCCCCGACTCCGTCGCCTTCTTGACGATCACCGTCGCCTTGTCGTAGCCGATCGCACGGTTGAGCGCGGTCGCGACGGCGAGCGTCCCGCCCGCTGAGGCGTCTGTGCCCTTGCGGTTGGCCTTGATGCCATCGACGCACTTGTCGGCGAACACGCGCGAGGCGGCGGCGAGCAGGTGCAGCGACTGGAGCAGGTTGCGCGCGATCAGCGGGATGCGGACGTTCAGCTCGAACTGGCCCTGCAGGCCGCCGATCGTGATCGCCGTGTCATTGCCGATCACCTGCGCGCTGACCTGGAGCACGACCTCGGGGATGACCGGGTTGACCTTGCCCGGCATGATCGAGGAGCCCTTCTGCAGCTCGGGCAGGAACAGCTCGCCGATCCCTGCGCGCGGCCCGGAGCCCATCAGCGCCAGGTCGCCGGCGATCTTCGTCAGCGAGACGGCGACGACCTTCAGCGCGCCCGAGAGTTCGACGAGCGCGTCGCGGTTGGCCTGCGCCTCGAAGCGGTCGAGCGGCGGCGCGATCTGCTTGAGGCCGGTCTCGCGCCTCAGCAGCGTGCGCACGCCCGCGGCGAACTTCGGGTGGGTGTTCAGCCCGGTCCCAGTCGCCGTCCCGCCGAGCGGGATCTGGCCGACGTGGACGAGCGTCGCCTGGATGCGCTCCTGCCCGAGCTTCATCTGCGCGGCGTAGCCGGCGAACTCCTGGCCGAGCGTGACCGGCACCGCGTCCATGAGGTGCGTGCGGCCCGCCTTCACGACGTTGTGGAACGCGCGGGCCTTGCGCGCGAACGACCGCTCCAGCGCGCGCAGGGCAGGCAGCGTCTCGTTGACCGCGACGTCGAGCGCGGCGAGGTGCACCGCCGACGGGAAGACGTCGTTGGAGGACTGCCCCATATTCACGTCGTCGTTCGGGTGCGCGCCGGCGAGCGTGCCGATCACCTCGTTGGCGTTCATGTTCGTCGAGGTGCCCGAGCCCGTCTGGAAGACGTCGATCGGGAACTGGTCGTCATG
>DATKLF010000107.1:0-28272 GCA_035542555.1 Solirubrobacteraceae bacterium
GGAGAGGCCGCGCCGACGGCTGAGGCCGAGCCGACGGCTGAGGCCGAGCCGACGGCTGAGACCGAGCGGGCGGCTGTGGTCGAAGCCGAGCCGACGCCTGAGGCCGAGGCACCCGCGGCCGCGCAGGCCGCGGCCGGCGAGGGCTCCGGCGACGACGTCGCGGCCGTCGCGGCCGACGCGCCCGCCGACGCGTCCACCTCCTGAGCCTGGCGCTCCGCTGCTCGCGGGCTGTGCCATGCGGGGCTACCCGAACAGCGCTGCGAAGCCCTCGCGGTAGCTCGGGAACGACGGCGCCCACCCCAGCTCGCCGCGCGCCTTCGCGTTCGAGGCCCCGCGCATCGCGGCCATCGCGCCGGCCATCGGGCCCGCGAGGAGCCGGCCGAGCCATACCGGCACCCGGCGCGGTGCCGGTGCGCCGATCGCGGCGGCGAGCGCGGGGACCCAGTCGGCCATCCGCGCAGGCTCGTCGTCGGTCACGTGGTAGACGCCGGGGGTGCCTGCGTCAAGCGCACGCACGGTCGCGGCCGCCGCGTCGTCGACGTGGATGAACGAGGCCCGCGCGTCCCCGTCCCCGAGCACCGGGAAGCGCCGGCGGCGAAGCTCGTCCAGAACCGGGCTCCCCGGGCCATACATGGTCCCGGGTCCGTAGAAGAGCCCGTAGCGCAGCACGACACCGTCGACCCCGGACGTCGTGAGCGTCGCCTCCTCGAGCGTGCGCTGCGCGTCGAGCGCACCGCGCACCGGCGCCGGTGGGTCGCGCCAGAGCGGGGCGGTCTCGTCGAGCACGGGCGGCCCGGACGGGTCGAGCGAGAAGGCGATGCTCTGCGCGATGACGCGCTGCGCGCCGGCGTCGGCGGCGGCGCGCGCGAGCACCGGCCCGGCCTCCCGGCGCAGCCGGTTGGTCGGCTCGAGCTCGCGCGCGTAGCGGCGCATGTTCAGGCTCGCGGGCAGCGCGGTGAGCTCGTTGATCACGACCTCCGGCCGCGCCGCCAGCACGGCAGCTCGCAGCGCCTGCGCGTCGAGGGCGTCGGCAACGGCCGGCGTCGCGCCGCGCGCGGCGAGCTCGGCCGCACGCTGCGGCGTGCGCGCCAGCGCCGTCACCTCGTGCCCGGCGCCCAGCAGCCGCTCGAGCAACGGGCGGCCGATCGCGCCGCTGGCGCCGGCGAGGAAGACCCTCATCGTGTGTGCTCCGCCTGGTGGGCGGCGACGGCGAGCCAGATCGTGACCGCCAGGACGCCGGCGAGCAGCACGGCGTCCGCGATGCCGGTCGACACCGGGTCGGCGCTCCCGGCGTCGGCGATGTGGTTGACGAGGTGCAGCGCACCCTCGGCGATCCCCACGGCGAGCACCGGCATCCGCCACCGCGGGCGGCCGATCGCCAGGAGCAGACAGACGCCGTAGGCCGCGTACCAGGTCGCCAGGTCGCGCAGGTAGTGCCCGCTCGCCGTGCCGAACGGGCCGACGTGCCGCACGAACGAGGCCGGGTCGAGCGCCTGGAAGGCGGCGATCGCGAGCGATGAGACGCCGAGCGCGCCGAGCCCCACGCGGATCGCACGCTCGCGGCCGGCGGCCGACGCCGGTGCGGTGGTCACGGACATGGGCGCAGCGTACGATGCGACTGGCGCCATGAACAGGACCATTTCTGCTGCAAATGGAGATACCACTTACGGCGGGCCGGAGCTGCTCGTCGAGCTGGACGGCGGGAGTGGCCCGCTCTCGCAGCGTCTGCAGGCGGCTCTGCGCGGCGCCGTGCGCAGCGGGCGCCTCGCCCCGGGCGCGCAACTCCCGTCGACACGCGCGCTCGCCGGCGATCTGGGGGTCTCGCGGCGCGTGGTCGTCGAGGCGTACGCGCAGCTGACGGCGGAGGGCTGGCTCCGGGCGCGCCAGGGGGCGGGCACGCGCGTCGCCGCGCGTGGCGGGCTGCCTGCCGACGTGCCCGCACCCGCGCCGCCTCCCGAGCCGGTCGGGCGCCTGCCCTACGACTTCTTCCCGGGCGCGCCGGACCTCGCCTCGTTCCCGCGCATGCTCTGGCTGCGGGCGCTGCGCGACGTCCTGCGCAGTGCGCCCCACGACGTGCTGCACTACCCGGACCTCGCGGGCGCGCCCGAGCTGCGCGCCGCGCTGGCGGCGCACCTCGCGCGGGCGCGCGGCGTGGCGACGACGCCCGAGCGCGTCCTGGTCACGAGCGGTGCGCGCCAGGGCCTGGCGCTGCTCGGGCGCGCGCTTGCGCGCCGCGGCGTCGAGCAGGTCGCGATCGAGTGGCCGACACTGCCGCTGCACGCCGAGATCCTCGAGGCGAGCGGGCTGCAGGTCGTGCACGTGCCGGTCGACGCCGGCGGCATCGCCGTCGACCGGCTGGCGGCGACCGGCGCGGGCGCGGCGCTCGTCACGCCGGCCCACCAGGCCCCGCGCGGCGTCGCGCTGACCGCCGAGCGGCGGGCGGCGCTGGTCGCGTGGGCGCAGGCCGGTGGACGGCTGATCCTCGAAGACGACTACGACGCCGAGTTCCGCTACGACCGCGCCCCGCTCGGCGCCGTCCAGGCGCTCGCGCCCGAGCACGTCGCCTACCTGGGCTCGGCCAGCAAGACCCTGGCGCCCGGCCTGCGGCTCGGGTGGCTCGCGCTGCCCGCCGGGCTCGTCGAGGCCCTGCGGCGCGAGAAGCAGCTCGACGACGGCGGCTGCCCTGCGCTCGACCAGCTGGCGCTTGCGCGGCTGCTCGACACCGCAGCCTACGACCGGGTGGTGCGCGCCGCGCGGCGGCGCAACCGCGCGCGGCGCGACGCACTCGTCAGCGCCCTTGCCGCCGCGCTGCCCGGCGTGCGCGTCGAGGGCCTCGCCGCGGGGCTGCACGCGATCGCGCGGCTGCCCGAGCCGGTCGACGCCGCCGGGCTCCTCGAGACGGCCCGTGCCGCGGGCGTGGGGGTCTACCCGATCCCGGACCGCCACGGGCGCACCGTCGCGCTCGTCCTCGGCTACGCGTGCCTGTCCGAGCCCGCGATCGCCGAAGGCGTCCGGCGCCTTGCAGCGGTGCTCGCCGATCTGCGTGCCAAGCGGCGATCCGACGGGTGATCCGAGAGGTCGCGGATCGGATCCTGTGCGTCTGCGTCGGCCGCACCGACGCAGGTGCAACGGGATTCAGTTGACCGCGTTCCCGGCGTACCGGCATCGTTGATGCCGTAGCGCGCCGGGGCTATGGATCGCGCTCTCCCTGCGGCCGACGCGGCATGGGAGCGCGGCGAACACCGCGTCGGACTCGGCGTCGACGCGGCCAGCGACACCGGTGCGTTTCGCCTCTACCAGCGCGCCGGCATGTCGCCCGCGCTCGGCTGGGTGATCTACGAGCAGGCGCTCAGCGACACGACGTGAGCTGCGCAACCTCGCCGCGGCGCCGGGCGACCCCGGAGTTTCTATACTCCTGCGTCCGCCATGCCGAAGATGAAGACCCACTCGGGCGCCAAGAAGCGCTTCAAGGTGACCGCCAAGGGGAAGGCTCGCGGGCGCCACGCCTTCTCGAGTCACATCCTCGAGAAGAAGTCGCCCAAGCGCAAGCGCGGTTTCCGCAAGCCCGCCGTGATCTCCGATCACGACGCCCCGCGCGTCAAGAAGCTCCTGGGGGTCGGCAAGTGACGCGCGTCAAGCGGTCCGTCGCCGCCAAGAAGAAGCGCCGCGCGACGCTCGAGCGCACCAAGGGCTTCCGCGGCGACGCCAACTCGCACTACAAGAAGGCCAAGGAGGCCCTGCTCAAGGCGGACACCTACGCCTACCGCGACCGGCGCAACCGCAAGCGCGACTTCCGGCGCCTGTGGATCACCCGCATCAACGCTGCCGCGCGGCTGAACGGCATGACCTACGGCAACTTCATGCACGGGCTCAAGCTCGCCGGGATCGAGCTTGACCGCAAGGTCCTGGCCGACATCGCCGTGCGCGACCCCGAGAGCTTCTCCCGATTCGCGGACGCCGCCCGCGAGGCGTCGGCCGCTGCCGCCTGAGCCGCACAGCACCGACTCGACCCACCGGGCGCCGCATCCGCAAGGACGGCGCCCTTTCTGGTTCTTTGACCGTGACCATCGAGAGCCCCCACAACGCGAAGCTCAAGGAGATCCGCCGGCTGGCCCGCCGCCGCGGGCGCGAGCAGGCGGGGCGGTTCGTGGCCGAGGGCGAGGATCTGCTGGCCGCCGCCGACGCGGCCGGCTGGCCGGCGATCGAGCGCTACGTCGCGGCGGGCAGCGGACTGCGGGGTCTCGAGGTCGAGCCGGCGCTGCTGGCGCGCGTCTCCGGCCTGGGCTCGGGTACGCGCGCGCTGGCCGTCTACGAGCAGCGCTGGGGGGCGCCGTGCGGACCGCTGGCGGTCTACCTCCACGGTGTCGCCGACCCCGGGAACATCGGCACCATCGTGCGCTCCGCGCAGGCCTTCGGGGCGGCCTGCGTCATCTTCGGACCGGGCTGTGCCGATCCGTTCGGGCCCAAGGCGGTACGCGCGAGCATGGGGGCGCTCTTCGGCGTGACGCTCGCCCGCGCCGGCCACGACGAGCTTCCCGGTCGGCAGATCGCGCTCGCCGCCCACCGCGGCGAGCCGCTGCGCGGCCCGCTGAGCGGCGGGGAGGCGACGATCCTCGTCGGCGGCGAGCGCAGCGGCCTGCCCGACGAGGTCCTCGCGCAGGCCGACGAGGTCGCCCACATCCCGATCGCAGCGGAGTCGCTGAACGCCGCGATGGCCGCCACCGTCGCGCTCTACGAGCTCACGCGCGCGAGCCCGCCGCCGCGGAATCAACCATCTAGGGTCACGGAGGCATGAGCGACCTCGTCGCCACGATCGAGCGCATCCGCGAGGAGGCCCTGGCGGCGATCGGTGCTGCGCGCCACACGCACGAGCTCGAGGAGGCGCGCGTGCGCTTCCTGGGACGCAAGGCCGAGCTGCCGAGGCTCCTGCGCGGCGTCGCCGAGCTCCCCGCCGAGCAGCGCGCGGAGGTCGGCCGGCGCGCCAACGAGGTGCGCGGCGCCGCCGAGGCCGCGATCGCCGCACGCGGCGCCGCGCTCGAGCTCGAGGAGCTGCGCGAGCGCCTGGAGCGCGACCGGCTCGACGTCACGCTGCCGGGCGCGCCGCCGGCGCCCGTCGGTCGCTTGCATCTTTTGACGGCGACGCGCCGCGAGATCGAGGACGTCTTCTGCGGGCTGGGCTTCACCGTCGTCGAGGGTCCCGAGGTCGAGCTCGTCTCCTACAACTTCGACGCGCTGAACCACGATCCGGCGCACCCGGCGCGCGCGCGGACCGACACCTTCTACATCGAGCCCGGTCCCGGCGAGCCCCCGCCCGCCGACGAGGTCCTGCTGCGCACGCACACTTCGCCGATGCAGACGCGCGCGATGCAGCGCCACCCGCCGCCGATCGCGATCGTCGTTCCGGGTCGCGTCTACCGCCGCGACAGCGATGCGACGCACACCCCGCAGTTCCATCAGATCGAGGGGCTGGCGGTCGACGTGGACATCACGCTCGCCGACCTCAAGGGGACGTTGCTGGCGTTCGCGCGCGCGATCTTCGGCGACGAGCGCGAGGTGCGCCTGCGCCCGCACTTTTTCCCGTTCACCGAGCCGAGCGTCGAGGTCGACGTCTCATGCTTCCAGTGCGGCGGCAGCGGCGTGCGCGGGGGCGAACGCTGCAACCTGTGCAAGGGCACCGGCTGGCTGGAGATCCTCGGCTCCGGCATGGTCGACCCGAACGTGTTCGCGTGGGTCCGCGACCACGGCTACGACCCCGAGCGCCACCAGGGGTTCGCGTTCGGCATGGGCGTCGAGCGGATCGCGATGCTCAAGCACGGCGTCCCCGACCTGCGCCTCTTCTACGACAACGACGTCCGCTTCCTGCGGCAGTTCGGCTGAGGCACCGCGCGATGCGTCTTCCGATCTCCTGGCTCCACGACTACGTCGCACCCGATCTGGACGCGCGTGAGCTCGCGACGCGCCTGGCGATGACCGGCACCGAGGTCGACCGCGTGTTCACCCACGGCGCGGGCGGGGGGCTCGAGCGGTTCGTGGTGGGCCGTGTGCTGACCTGCGTGCAGCACCCGGACGCCGACCGGCTGCGCGTGTGCACGGTCGACGTCGGCGACGGCGAGCCCGCCGAGATCGTCTGCGGCGCGCCGAACGTCGCCGCGGGCCAGACCGTGGGCGTCGCGCGGCCCGGTGCCGTGATGCCCGACGGCACCAAGCTGGGGCGCGCGAAGCTGCGCGGCGTCGTCTCCAACGGGATGATCCTCGCCGAGGACGAGATCGGGATCGGCACCGACCACAGCGGCACGATGGTGCTCGACGACGCGCTCGCGCCCGGCAGACCGCTGGCCGAGGTGCTGCCGCTGGCCACGGACGTCCTGGAGCTGGAGATCACGCCCAACCGGCCCGACTGCCTGGGGGTCTACGGCGTCGCGCGCGAGGTCCACGCGATCACCGACGCGCCGCTCGCGCCGCCGCCGTGGGCGCACGACCCGGGATCGACCGAGGGACCGGCGCCCACCGGCATCGCCGTCACCGTCGAAGACCCCACGCTGTGCCCGCGGTTCACCGGAAGGGTCTTCGAGGGCGTGCGGATCGGACCGTCGCCGGCGTGGCTCAAGGCGCGCCTGATGGCCGCCGGCCAGCGGCCGATCAGCAACGTCGTCGACATCACGAACTACGTGATGCTCCTCACCGGCCACCCCCTGCACGCCTTCGACCTGGACCGCGTCGCCGGCGGCCGGCTGACGGTGCGCCGCGCGCGCGAGGGCGAGCGGATCACGACGCTCGACGGCCAGGGCCGCCTGCTCGACGCGCGCATGGGCCTGATCGCCGACGCCGACGGCCCGACCTCGATCGCCGGCGTGATGGGCGGACAGCGCTCCGAGGTCGAGGACGACACGACGCGCGTGCTGATGGAGGTCGCGACCTGGGACGGGCCGACGATCAACCACACCGCGGGCACGCTGAACCTGCGCAGCGAGGCCTCGGCGCGCTTCGAGAAGGGCCTGCCGCCCGAGGGCTGCCTGGAGGCCCAGGCCGTCGCCACGATGCTCATGCTCGAGCTGACCGGCGCCCGGCTGGTTCCGGGCACGCTCGACGTCGGCGGAGCCGGGCCCGCGCCGCAGGTCATCCGCCTGCGCGACGGGCAGCTCGAGGGCCTGCTCGGCGCGCCGGTCCCGCGCGAGCGCAGCGCCGCGATCCTCACCGCGCTGGGGTTCGAGGTCGCCGCGGCGCCGGATGGGCTCGATGCCACCGTGCCGCACTGGCGCCGCGGCGACGTCACGCGCGAGGCGGACCTGATCGAGGAGGTCGCGCGCATCGACGGCGTCGACCGCCTGCCCGCGACCATCCACGAGAACCGCACCGGCATGCCGGGCAGGCTGACCCGTGCGCAGCGCCTGCGCCGGCGGGCCGAGGACACGCTCGCCGGCCACGGCCTGCTCGAGGTCGTCGGCTGGTCGTTCGCAGATCCCGGGCTATGCGACCGCCTCCTGCTCCCGCAGGACGACCCGATGCGCCGGCTCGTCGTGCTCGAGAACCCGATGAGCGAGGCGCAGTCGGTGATGCGCCCGACGATCCTGGGCTCGCTGCTGGACATCGCCGCCCACAACGCCGCGCGCGGGGCGTCGGACATCGCGATCTTCGAGTCGGGCAACGTGTACCGCCGCCACGCCAAGCCCGGCGCGCCGCACGCCACGCCCGCCGACGAGCACCACGCCCTCGGCGCCCTCGTCACCGGCGCCGCACGCCCTGCGACGTGGGCGGAGCCGGAGCCGCCGGCGGCCGACGCGATGACCGCCAAGGCGCTTGTCGAGTCGGTGCTCGGCGCCCTGCGCGTCGAGTGGGGGGCCGTCCAGGCACGCAGGCCATACCTGCACCCGGGCCGCGCCGGCGAGGTCCGCAGCGCCGGCGAGGTGCTCGGCATGTTCGGCGAGCTGCACCCGGCCGTCGCGATCGGATGGGGTTTCGAACAGCCGGTCGCGGTGCTCGCGATCGACATCGGCAAGGCCGTCGAGCTGGCCCCCGTCGACGAGCTCTACGCCGACCTCACGAGCTTCCCCGAGCTGCGCCAGGACCTCGCGGTGATCGTCGCGGACGACGTGCCGGCCGCCCGCGTGCTCGAGGTCGTGCGCGCCGCGGGTGCGCCGCTGATCGCCGACGCGCGCGTCTTCGACGTCTACCGCGGCGCGCAGGTCGGCGCCGGCCGCGTGTCGCTGGCGCTGCACCTCGGCTTCCGCGCCGGCGACCGGACGCTGACCGACGAGGACGTGGCGCCGGTGCGCGAGCGGGTGGTCGCGGCGCTGCGCGAGGAGCTCGGGGGTGAGCTGCGTGGCTGAGGCGCGCGTCCTGGTGGCCGGTGCGTCCGGCTACGCCGGCGCGCTGGCGGCGCGCCTGGTCGACCGTCACCCGCGGCTCGAGCTCACCGCGGTCACGAGCCGCTCGTACGTTGGCATGCGCCTGGACGAGCTCTACCCGCACCATCGCGTCGCGCGCGTGCTGGAGGAGCTCGACCTCGACCGCCACGGCGGCGTCGAGGCGGCGATCGTCGCCTACCCGCACGGCGCGGCGGCGACGACCGTGGCGGCCCTGCGCGAGCGCGGCGTGAAGGTCGTCGACCTCAGCGCGGACTTCCGCCTGCGCGACCTGGGCACCTATGAGGAGTGGTACGTCCCGCACCCGGCGCCGGGGCTGCTCGACGGCGCGGTCTACGGCCTGCCCGAGCGCTACCGCGACCAGCTGCTCGGCGCGGACCTCGTCGGCAACCCCGGGTGCTTCCCGACCGCGATCGTGCTCGCGCTCGCGCCGCTCGCCCCCTATCTCGCCGATGTCGTGATCGACGCCAAGACCGGCGTGTCGGGTGCCGGCCGCGAGCCCACCGACCGCACGCACTTCGTGGCCGTCGACGAGAACGTCGTGCCCTACGGCGTCGGGCGTCACCGGCACATGCCCGAGATCGACCAGGAGCTCGCCGCGGCCGGCGCGCGCGGCGTGCTGGCGGCCTTCACGCCGCACCTGCTGCCGCTCGACCAGGGCGAGCTCGTCTCCTGCTACGCGACCCTGACCGACCCCGAGCTCGACATCGACGGCCTCTACCGCGAGGCCTACGCCGACGAGCCGTTCGTCGAGCTCACCGACGCGGTGCCCGGGGTGCGCGACGTGCGTGACACGAACATCTGCCGCATCCACGCGCGGATCGACGAGCGCACGGGCAAGGCGTTCGTGTTTGCGGTGCTCGACAACCTCTGGAAGGGGACCTCCTCGCAGGCGATCCAGAACCTGAACCTCATGCTCGGGTACCCCGAGACGGAGGGGCTGCTGTGAGGACGGCGTTCACCTCGCGCTGGGTGCCCGGCCTGGACCACGTGCGCGAGGCCCCCGACGGGCTGCTGCCCCAGGGGTTTCGCGCCGCGGGGGTCGCGGCGGGCATCAAGCCCTCCGGTGGTCGCGACGTCGGGCTGCTCGTCTGCGACAGCCCGCAGGCGACGAGCGCGGCGCGCTTCACGCGCTCGGGCGTGCAGGCAGCGCCGGTGCTCGTGACGCGCGAGCGCTGCCGGCTGGACGCGCTGCGCGCCGTCGCGGTCAACTCCGGCAACGCGAATGCCGCGACCGGCGCGCTGGGCTACCAGCTGGCCGCCAAGACGCAGGGCGCGGGCGCGATGTGCGCTGCGGTCGCCGAGGACCAGGTCGCGGTCTGCTCGACCGGTGTGATCGGCGTGCAGCTGGACAGCCACGCGCTCGTGCGCGGACTGTCATCCGCGCGCGCCGAGCTGCGCCGCGAGGGAGCCGAGGACCTGCAGCTCGCGATCGAGACGACCGACCGCCTGCGCAAGCAGGCGACGCTCGACGTCGACCTCCCCGGCGGCACGGTGCGCCTGTGCGCGCAGTGCAAGGGCGCGGGGATGATCCAGCCGAGCTTCGCGACGATGCTGTGTTTCGTCGAGACCGACGCGGTCCTGCCCGCGCAGACCGCCGACCTTCTGCTGGGCGTCACGGTCAAGCGCTCGTTCGACCGGATCTCGGTCGACGGCCAACTCTCGACGAACGACACCGCGATCCTGATCGCCGGTGGCGAGAGCGGCGTCATCGTCGAACCCGAGAGCGAGGCGGAGGTGCGCTTCGGCGAGGCGCTCGACATGCTCCTGCGCCGGCTGGCGCTGCTGATCGTGCGCGACGGGGAGGGCGCGCTGCGCGTCGGGCGCGTCCTCGTGCGCGGCGGCCACGGCCCGAACGTCGAGCGCGCGGCGCGCGCCGTCGCCAACTCGCCGCTGGTCAAGGCCGCGCTCCACGGCGGGGACCCGAACTGGGGGCGGATCGCTCAGGCCGTCGGCATGGCGCTGCCGGACAGCGCACCGCTGCCGGTCGACATCGCGATCGAGGGCATGCAGGTGTGCGTCGCCGGGCAGGTCGTCGGCCACGACGCCGAGGCGCTTGCGGACCGCGTCCAGGGCAGCGAGGTCGAGTACGTCGTCGGCCTTCCCGGAGACGGCTTCGAGACCGAGGTGTTCTTCTCCGACCTCGGGCACGAGTACGTGCGCATCAACGCCGAGTACACGACGTGAGGGGAGACCGCGCATGACGCCCATGGCACCGCATGGCGACGTCGCCACGCTGCTCGAGGCGCTGCCGTACATCCGCGAGTTCCACGGGCGCACGGTCGTCCTGAAGTACGGGGGCGCGGCGATGGAGGACCCGGCGCTGCGCGAGGAGTTCGCGCGTGACGTCGTGCTGCTGAAGTACGTCGGGATGAACCCGGTCGTCGTCCACGGCGGCGGCCCGGAGATCACCGCCTACATGGAGCGCCTCGGGCTCGAGGTCGAGTTCCGCGGGGGGCTGCGCGTGAGCAGCGCGGAGACCGTTGAGGTCGCGAAGATGGTGCTCGTCGGCAAGGTCAACAAGGACATCGTGCTGCGGCTCGGCCGCCACGGGCAGTCCGCCGTCGGGCTCAGCGGCGACGACGGCGGCCTGTTCCGGGTCGTGCGCCAGGCGGCTCCGGACGGCAGCGACATCGGCTTCGTCGGGCGGATCGACCGGGTCGACGTCGACGTCGTCAACCACGTCGCGCAGGACTACATCCCGGTGATCGCGTCGATCGGCGCCGACCGCGACGGCCAGAGCCACAACATCAACGCCGACGAGGCGGCCGGCGCCGTCGCGCGCGCCCTCGGGGCCTACAAGGTCATGTTCCTGACGGACGTCGAGGGCTGGCTGCGCGACCCGGCCGATGAGTCGAGCCTCGTGTCGCTGGCCAGCGCGGACGATGTCGAGGCGGCGCTCGACGGCGTCGGCGGCGGGATGCGCCCGAAGCTGCAGGCGTGTGTCGACGCGATCCACGGCGGCGTCGCCGCGGCGCACATCGTCGACGGCCGCGTCGCGCACTCGGTGCTGCTCGAGCTGTTCACCGACGCCGGGTACGGCACGAAGATCACGCCGGCGCCATGAGCGTGAGCGTTTGCATGGACCTCCGACCCGCGTCGATCGGCGACGCGCTGTCGGCGTGAGCGTGAGCCCGTGAGCCTCTCCGAGTTGCAGCGGCTTGAGACCGCCCACGTCATCGGCACGTACGTCCGCCTGCCGGTCGAGATCGTGCGGGGGGAGGGCCCGTGGGTCTGGGACGACCGCGGGACGCGCTACCTCGACCTGCTGTCCGGGATCTCGGTGACGAACCTCGGCCACTGTCACCCGGCGGTGGTCGCTGCGGTACGCGAGCAGGCCGGCCGGCTCATGCACGTCTCGAACCTCTTCTACACCGAGCCCGCGATGCGTCTGGCCGAGCGCCTGTCGAGCTCGTCGCTCGGTGGGAAGGTGTTCTTCTGCAACTCGGGGGCGGAAGCCAACGAGGCGGCGCTCAAGCTCGCCCGCCGCGCGAAGCCGGGCGGGGAGATCGTGAGCGTCACCGGCGGCTTCCACGGGCGCACGTTCGGCGCGCTGTCGGCGACCGCCCAGGAGGGCAAGCAGGCGCCCTTCGCGCCGCTGGTCCCGGGCTTCCGCGCCGTCGCGCCGACGGCGGAGGCGATCACGGCCGCGGTCGGCGAGCGCACCGCGGCCGTGCTGCTCGAGCCGATCCAGGGCGAGGGCGGCGTGCACGTCACGCCGCCGGAGGCGTTGGCCGCCGCGCGCGAGGCGTGCGACCGCCACGGCGCAGCGCTGATCTTCGACGAAGTGCAGACCGGCATGGGCCGGACCGGGGCGCTGTGGGCCTACCGCGAGAGCGGCGTCGTCCCCGACGCGATGACCGTCGCCAAGGCGCTGGGCGGCGGCCTGCCGATCGGTGCGCTCATCACGGGCGAGCGCCTCGAGGACACGCTGCGCCCGGGCGACCACGGCTCGACGTTCGCCGGCGGGCCCGTCGTCGCCGCGGCGGCGCTCGCGGCGATCGAGGTCACCGACGACCCCGCGCTGATGGAGCGTGTGCGCGACCTGGGGGAGCGCCTGCGCGCCGGGCTGCGCGAGATCCCGGGGGTCGCGGCGGTCCGCGGGCGGGGGCTCATGATCGGGTTCGACCTCGAGCACGGCGACGCCCCGGGCCTCGTCCTGCGCGCGCTCGCCGAGCAGCACCTGATCGTCAACGCCACCGGTCCGGCGACCATCCGCCTGCTCCCGCCGCTGACGATCGACGACGCGATCGTCGACGACGCGCTCGGGCGGATCGCCCGCCTGGTTGCCTGCTGACTGGCGCTGGGGTTCCGCGCGCGCCGAGCGTCCCTGGGTGCCTCGTGTGGGCGGTCTTGCGGGACGTTCGCGGGTGGGGGGTTGGGGTATCGACTACGGTGCGCGCTATGTCCGCGAACCTCGTCGAGCTCGCGCGGCGGGCCGGGGCGCCCGGCGGCCCGACGGCCGTCGAGCAGCTCGCGCAGGTCGCGGCGCAGCGGGGCGAGGTGACCGACGAGGACATCCGCGCGGTCGCGGCGCGCACCGGGCTGCCCGAAGCAGCGGTGTACGGCGTTGCGACGTTCTACGAGGACCTGCACGCCGCGCGCGGGCGCCGCCACGTGCGCGCCTGCACCGGCACCGCGTGCTTCGCGGCGACCGGCGGCGCGCACCTGGGCGCGCTGGCCGACGGGCTCGGCGTCGAGCCGGGGGAGCGCAGCGCCGACGGCGAGCTGTCGCTGGCGCAGACGACCTGCCTGGGCTTCTGCCACAGTGCCCCGGCGATCCGCGACGGTGACACCGTCGATGCCGGGCCGGGCGCCCTCGAGCGCGTGCTCGCCGGCCGCACGCGGCAGGCCACCGAGCCGCCGGCGCGCAGCCTCCTGCCCGAGCCCGTGCTCACGGCGCCGGGCGACTGGGAGGGCCTGCGGGCCGCGCTCGGCCGCAGCGCCCCGCAGGAGCTGCTCGACGAGGTGCTCGCGGCCGACCTGCGAGGGCGCGGCGGCGCGGCGTTCCCCGCCGGGCGCAAGTGGCAGTTCGCGGCCGGGGCGACCGGCGAGCGGCGCTACATCGTCGCCAATGGCGACGAGGGCGACCCGGGCTCCTACATCGACAAGCACCTCATGGAGCACGCGCCGGACCTGCTGCTCGAGGGCATGGCGCTCGCGGGCTACGCGATCGGCGCGAGCGAGGGATTCGTGCTCGTGCGCTCGGAGTACCCCGCGTCGCGCCTCGCGCTCGAGGCCGCCGCGCAGCGCGCCCGCGAGCGCGGGCTGCTCGGGGAGGACATCCTCGGCAGCGGGCTGCGCTTCGACGTGACGATCGTCGAGGGCGCCGGCTCCTACGTCGTCGGCGAGGAGACCGCACTGCTGGCCTGCCTGCAGGGCCTACGCGGCACGGTGTCCGCCCGCCCGCCGTTTCCGGCGGAGCGCGGCCTCTACGGGATGCCGACCGTCGTCAACAACGTCGAGACGCTCTGCAACGTGCCGTTCATCGCCGCGCGCGGCGCGGCGGCCTACCGCGCGCTCAGCCCCGGCGCGAGCGCCGGCTCGAAGCTCGTCTGCTTCAACGAGCGCTTCCGGCGCCCGGGCGTCGTCGAGGTCTCGTTCGGGATCACCGTGCGCGAGCTGTGCGAGGAGGTCGCGGGAGGGCTCGCCGACGGACAGCACCTCAAGGCCGTGCAGATCGGCGGGCCGCTCGGCGGCATCCTGCCGGCTCGCCTGCTCGACACGCCGCTGGACTTCGAGCCGCTCGCCGCGGTCGGGTGCATGGTCGGCCACGGGAGCATCGTCGGCTTCGACGCCGGGACCGACATGCGCGACCTGGCCCGCCACCTGCTGCGCTTCGGCGCCGACGAGAGCTGCGGCAAGTGCTTTCCGTGCCGGATCGGCCTGCGGCGGGCGCACGCGATGGTCGCCGGGCCCGGCGTGATCGACCGCGAGCGCCTCGAGGCGCTGCTCGAGACGCTCGAGCTCGGCAGCCTGTGCGCCCACGGCGGGGGGATGCCCGCGCCGATCCGCAGCCTCATCGCCCACTTCCCGCAGGAGCTGGGCCTCACGTGACGCGGCTCACCGTCGACGGCGAATCGGTCGAGGTCGAACCCGGCACGACGGTGCTCGAGGCGGCGCGCGCCGCAGGGAGCGAGATCCCGACGCTCTGCTTCGACGAGCGCCTCGCGTCGTTCGGCGCCTGCCGCGTGTGCCTGGTCGGGGTCGCCGGGGCGCCCGCGCCCCTCGCCGCCTGCACCACGCCGTGCGCCGAGGGGATGCAGGTCGAGACGCGCGACCCGGCGGCGCAGCGCGTCGCACGGGCCGTCGTCGAGCTCGTCCTCTCCGAGCTCGCCGAGCCGCCGGCGCCGCACACCGAGCTCGCCGCCCTCGCGCGCCGCCTCGATGTCGGGGAGCCGCGCTGGCCCGGCGCCGTGCACGCGCCCGACGACGACCTGCGCCATCCCTACCTGGCGCTGCGCCACGGACTGTGCATCTCCTGCGGGCGCTGCGTGCGGGCCTGCGACGAGATCCAGGGAGCCTTCGCGCTGACGGCCACCGGGCGCGGCTTCCAGGCCAACGTGGCCGCCGGGATCGACGCGGGGTTCCGCGACTCGGCGTGCGTCTCGTGCGGCGCCTGCGCGGACACCTGCCCGACGGAGGCGATCACCGAGATCTCGTTGCTGCACCTGGCCGAATCGGCGACCATCTGAAGCGATGCCCGAGCGCCCGGACCGGATCACCACGACGACCTGCGGCTACTGCGGCGTGGGCTGCCGGCTGGAGGCCCGGGCGCACGGTGGGCGGGTCGTGTCGATCACGCCGGCGCACGACGGGCCGGCCAACCGCGGCCACACCTGCCTGAAGGGCCGCTTCGCCCACCAGTTCTCACGCTCGCGCGAGCGGCTGACGACCCCGCTGATCCGCGAGGACGGCGCCCTGCGCCCGGCCACGTGGGAGGAGGCGACCGCGCGGATCGTCGCCGATCTCGGCCGGATCCGCGCGGCGCACGGACCCGACGCGATCGCAGGCCTGGCCTCCTCGCGCGCGACGAACGAGGACTGCTGGGTGATGCAGCGCCTGATGCGCGCGGCGATCGGCACGAACAACATCGACAACTGCTCGCGCGTCTGCCACTCGCCGACCTCGTACGCGCTGCGCCGGTCGCTCGGCTACTCGGGCGCGACCGGCTCGTTCGACGACATCGAGCGCGCGCACGCGGCGATCCTGATCGGCGCCAACCCGACCGAGGGGCACCCCGTCGTGGGCGCGCGCATCAAGCAGGCTGCGCTGCGCGGCCTGCGGCTCGTCACGATCGACCCCCGGCGCATCGAGCTGGCCGACTACGGCGTCCTGCACCTCGCCCCGCGGCCCGGCACGAACGCGGCCGTCCTGCTCGGGCTCGCCCACGTGCTCGAGCGCGAGGGCCTGGTCGACCCGGCGTTCATCGAGCGACGCACGAGCGGGCACGGCGCGCTGCGCGAGCTGCTCGAGGCCTACCCGCCGGGCGCCGTCGAGGAGATCACCGGCGTCCCGGCCGCCGATCTGCAGGCGGCCGCCGAGATCTACGGCCGCGCCGTCGAGGCATCGATCCTCTGGGGCCTGGGGGTCACCGAGCACCGCTACGGCTCGGAGGTCGCGCAGCTGATCTGCAATCTCGCGCTGCTGACCGGCAAGATCGGGCGGCCGGGCTCCGCGCTGCTGCCGCTGCGCGGCCAGAACAACGTGCAGGGCTCCTCGGACATGGGCGCGCTGCCCGACACCTACTCGGGCTACCGCGCGGTCGGCGACGAGCAGGTCGCCCGCAGCTTCGAGGAGCGCTGGGGCGCTGCGCTTTCGCGCACGCCGGGGATGAAGATCCCCGAGATGTTCGACGCCGCCGTCGCCGGCGAGCTGAAGGCGATGATCATCTTCGGCGAGGACGTCGCGCAGACCGATCCGAACACCGCGCACGTGATCCGCGCACTCGAGTCGCTCGAGCTGCTCGTCTGCCTTGACATCTTCGAGACCGAGACGACCCGCTACGCCGACGTGATCCTCCCGGCTTCCTCGTTCCTGGAGAAGCAGGGAACCTTCACGAACGCCGAGCGGCGCATCCAGCTCGTCGAGCCGGCGATCGACCCGCCGGGCGAGGCGCGCACCGACTTCGCGATCCTCACGGGCCTCTCGCGGGCGCTCGGCCACGACATGGGCCTCGACAGCCCCGAGAGCGCGATGCGCGAGATCGCCGCGCTGACGCCGGAGTTCGCGGGCGTCACGTATGCGCGCCTCGGCCGCCGCGGGCTGCAATGGCCGGTCGCGCCGGGCGGCGTGGACGCGCCGATCCTCTACGGCGAGCGGTTCGCGCTGGCCGACGGGCGCGCGCACCTCGCCGCGCTGCCCTACAAGGAGCCCGGCGACGCCCCGGACGAGGAGTTCCCGCTCGTGCTCATCACCGGGCGCCGGCTGGAGCACTACAACGCCGGCACGATGACGCGCCGGACGGCGAACCTCGAGCTGCGGCCGGCCGACCGGCTCGACCTGCACCCGCAGGACGCCGAGCGGCTGTGGATCGCCGACGGCGACCTCGTGTCGGTGCGCAGCCGCGTGGGGCGCATCGAGCTGCCCGCGCACCTCACCGACCGCATCGAGCCGGGCCACGTCTTCACCGCCTTCCACTTCCCCGAGGTGCGCACGAACCTCCTGGTCGGCGCGTCCGCCGACGTCAACACGGCCTGCCCGGAATACAAGGTCGTCGCGGTGGACGTGCGCCCGGTGCACGAGACGCCCGCGGCGACCCCGGCGCTCGCGCAGGCCGGCTGAGGGGCGCGTGCACGAGCCGGCCGCCCACATGCTGGCGAGTGTCGAGCACGACGGCGTGCACGATGCCGTGGCCGTGGAGGAGCCGCTCGAGATCCGCGTTGACGGCGAGCCGCTCGCGGTCACGATGCGCACGCCCGGGCACGACGAGGAGCTGGCGCTCGGCTTCCTCGTCGGGGAGGGGCTGCTCGACCCGCAGGCCGCGGCGCCGCCGGCCGGGCTGGCCGAGGATCTGGCGGCCAACGTCGTCGAGGTCCGCGGCCCGCTGCTGCGCCGTCCGCCGTCACGGCGCTTCTACACGACCTCCTCCTGCGGGGTCTGCGGCAAGGGCGCGCTCGAGGAGGTCGCCGTGCTGGCCCCGGCCGCCGCGCCTGGTCCGGTGCTCTCGCGCGAGCGGCTGGGGAGCCTGCCGGACCGCCTGCTGGCCGCGCAGCCCGCGTTTGCGCGCACCGGGGGCGTGCACGCCGCGGGCCTGTTCGCCGTCGACGGCGCGCTCGTGCTCGCGCACGAGGACGTCGGCCGCCACAACGCCCTGGACAAGGTGGTCGGCAGCGCGCTGCGCGCCGGGATGCTGCCGCTCCACGGCTACGTCCTGTGCGTGAGCGGCCGGCTGTCGTTCGAGCTGGTCCAGAAGGCCGCGCTCGCGGGCGCGCCCATCCTCGTCGGCGTCGGAGCGCCGTCCTCGCTGGCGGTCGCCCTCGCCGCCGACCGCGGCATGACGCTCTGCGGCTTCGCGCGCGCGGGCGGCGTGAACGTCTACAGCGGCCCCGAGCGCGTGGCCTGAGGGCCCTCGAGGGCCCGCAGCGCCTCGCCGGCGTCCGCGAGGCGGACCATGCTCCCGTCCTCGCCCAGCAGCAGGAAGCGGTCGAACGTGCGCAGGAACGCCCGATCGTGCGAGACCGCGACGATCGTGCCCTCGAAGCCTTCGAGCGCGGCCTCGAGCGCCCCGGCGGAGTCGATGTCGAGGTTGTCGGTCGGCTCGTCTAGCAGCAGCAGGTTGTGGCCGTCGACCTCGAGGCAGAGGATCTCCAGGCGAGCCCGCTGGCCGCCCGACAGGGTCGCCGACGAGCGCCGCGCCGCGTCCTGGAGCCCGTAGCGGGCAAGCGCGCTCATCGCGGGCCCGACACCGCCGAGTCGCGCTGCGACCGCGTCGAGCGGCGTGCCCGCAACGAGCTCGGCGCGCCGGTTCAGCTGCGTGAAGAGGCCGGGGGACACGCGGGGGCCGACGACGAGCCGCCCGGCGTGGGCCACGTCCTCGCCGGCGAGCAGGTGCAGCAGGTGCGTCTTGCCCGTGCCGTTGGGCCCGATCAGGGCGACGCGCTCGCCGAAGTGGACCTCCTCGGTCAGCGGTCGCACGAGGCCGTCGATCGCGACGTCGTGCAGCGCGAGTACGCGCCGCGCCGAGTCCCCTCCGCGCAGCCGCACCCGGATCGGGCGGTCCACGACAGGCGCCTGGGGCGGGCCCTCGTCGACGTGGCGCCGCCAACGGGTCTCTGCCGCGTCGGCGCGCTTCGCCCAGTCCGAGGAGTACCGCGCCCGCTCCTTGAAGGTGCGCATCAGCTCACGCAGCCGGCGCTCCTCGGCCTTCCAGCGCGCAACGCGGTCGCCCATGAGGCGCTGGCGGTGGGCTCGGGCCTCCGGGTAGGTCGCGTACGAGGCGCCGTGCACCCAGCTCCCATTGCCCTCGAGGGTGACGATCGCGTCGCAGGCGGCGGCGAGCAGCTCGCGGTCGTGGCTGATCAGCAGCACGGTCTTGCGGGTCTGGCGGATCCGCTCCTCGAGGCGGCGCTTGGCCGGCACGTCGAGGAAGTTGTCCGGCTCGTCGAGCAGCAGGACCGGCGCGTCGGACGCGAACAGGAGCTCCAGCACGAGCTGCTTGCGCTCGCCGCCCGACAGCGTGCGCGAGGGGCGCTCGCCGACGACGTCGAGGCCCGCTCCGGCGATCCGCCGGCACGCGGCGTCCCATGCCCCCTCGAGCTCGTAGCCGCCGAGGTCCGACCAGTCGCCGATCGCCGCGCCCAGGCGGACGCCGGCCTCGGCGTCTCCCGTCGCGAGCGCCCGCTCGGCGTCCAGCACCGCCAGGCCCGCCGCGCGCATGCGCGCGGGCGCGGGGGCGAGCAGGAGCTCGCGCACGGTGCCCTCAGCGTCGCCGACGTCCTGCGCCATCCAGAGCGCTCGCGCCCCGGCGGAGGCGCTGCCCGTGAGCGGCTCCAGCTCGCCGGCGAGGATCCGCAGCAGGGTGCTCTTGCCCACCCCGTTGGCGCCGACCAGGCCCGCGTGGCGACCCGGTGCGAGCTTGAACGAGACGGACTCGAAGAGGAGGTCGCCGCCCGGATGGGCGTAGGCGAGGTCGCTCGCGACGATGGCGCTCACGCGGGCATCACAGCAGAGCGCGGACCTGGCGGCGCGCGGCAGCCGCCGGAACCTAGACTGCCCGGCGATGACCGACGCCGCCGAGCACCGCCACACGCGCACCGCCAGCTACCTCGCCGTCCCCGGGGAGGTGCGCCGCGTGCTGCTGCTCTACTCGGGGGGGCTCGACACCAGCGTGATGCTGAAGTGGATCCAGGACGAGTACGACGCCGAGGTCGTCGCGCTGACGATCAACCTCGGCCAGCCCGGCGAGGACTACGACGTGGTCAAGGGCAAGGCGCTGCAGCTCGGCGCCGTCGACGCCGAGGTCGTCGACGCGCGCGACGAGTTCGCCCGCGACTTCCTCGCGCCCGCGATCAAGGCGAACGCGATCTACGGACTCGGCTACCCGTTGTTCACGGCGCTCGGGCGCCCGCTGATCGCCAAGCTCGCGGTCGACTACGCACGCAAGCACGGCTGCGACACGATCGCGCACGGCTGCACCGGCAAGGGCAACGACCAGGTGCGCATCGAGGGCACGGTCGCGACGCTCGCGCCCGAGCTCAAGGTGATCGCCCCGGTGCGCGGCTGGCAGATGGGGCGCGAGGAGGAGATCGCGTACGCGCGCGAGCACGGGATCCCGATCAAGGGCGGCGCCGAGCACACCCCCTACTCGATCGACGACAACCTCTGGGGCCGCTCCTCGGAGGGCCGCTGGATCGAGGACCTCGGCCACGCGCCCGACGATGACGTCTTCCAGCTGGTCACGCGCCCGGAGCTTGCCCCGGACGAGCCCCAGACCGTCGAGATCACGTTCGAGCGGGGACTCCCCGTCGCGCTTGACGGGATCCCGATGGGGCTCGTCTCGCTGCTCGAGCACCTCGCCGAGATCGGCTGCCGCCACGGCGTCGGGATCGTCGACCACATCGAAGACCGGATCGTCGGCCTGAAGGTGCGCGACATCTACGAGGTGCCCGCGGCCGCGATCCTGCTGCCCGCCCACGCCGAGCTTGAGCGCCTGACGTGCACGATCCACCAGAACCAGTTCAAGAGCGGCCTGGACCGCCAGTGGGCGTACCTCGTCTACGCGGGGCTCTGGTGGGAGCCGCTGCGCGAGAACCTCGACGCGTACATGGACGCGGTCAGCGAACGCGTGAGCGGCACGATCGGGATGAAGCTCTACAAGGGCGCGGCGCGCGTCGTCACGCGCTCCTCGCCGAACGCCGTCTACGACGCGGCGCTCGCGACGTTCGAGACCTCGGGCGGGCTGTTCAGCCAGCAGGCCTCGCCGGGGTTCATCGAGCTGTGGTCGCTGCAGTCGCGGATGGCCCACCGCCTTCGGGCCTCACAGGAGGGATGACGATGTCCGGGATCCGCGATCGTATCGTCGGCTGGGTCACGCTGAAGGTCGGCGGCTGGTACCTGCGCAAGCGCGCCCGCGAGCTCGCGCCGGCGGTCGGGGCCGTCGCCGCCGTCACGGGCATCGTCGCGCTGGCGCTCGGCGCCTGGGCGGTGCAGCGCCGGCGCGCCGGGCTTCCGACCGTCTGACGCGTACGCTTGCGGGTCGTGGCCGCCCCCGACCCCGATCTCGGCCCCCAAGGCGACCCGGCCGTCCTCGCCGAGCGCCGTGCGCGCCGCGCCGAGCTGGCCGAGGAGGAGCTGCGCAGGCGCCTGGCCGACTCCGAGCGGCGGGTGGCCGAGCTCGAGCAGGCCGAGCGCGACGCCGCGGCGCTGCGCCAACGGCTCGCGCAGCGCTCCAGCCGCGACGCCGCGCTTGCCAGCGTGATCGCGCAGGCCGCCGCGGCGACCCGCGCGGCACGCGAGGCGCTCGACCGCGAGATCGCCGCGCGCGCGCTGGCCGAGGGCGCGCTGCACGCCGAGCGGGCGGCGCGCGAGGCCGCCGAGCAGGCTGTCGTGGCCGAGCGCGCGGCGCGTGACGCGGCGACCAGCGCGCTGACGGCCGAGCGCGCGCGCGCGGGGGCGCCGCGGCCCGCCGCCGCGCCGGGTCCGCCGCCCGTAGTGCCCGGCCCGGCCTTCGAGCCGCCGTCGGCTGAGACGGACGCGCTCATCGCCGGGCTGGCGCGCGCCGCCGACCGCCTGCGCGCCCAGGTGCCCGCCGAGGAGGCGGCCGGTGCGCCGCAGGAGGCGCAGGAGCACCCTCCGGAAGCGCCCGCCTTGATCGCCGCCGCCGCGCCGCCGGCGCCCGTGGCGGCTCGCGCGCCGGGCCGCCACGGAGGTCTGCTCGGGGCGATCGAGCGCGCGCTGCGCAACGTCCGCTGATTGCGGACTGGGCCCGGCGCCACGTCCGGCGTGGCGCCTATCCTGCGGCCTGCGTGTCGCCCCCCTCCTGCGTCCACCTGCACGTCCACTCCGAGTACTCGCTGCTCGACGGCGCATGCAGGATCGATGCCTTGGCCGAGCGCGCCGCCGCCTTCGGGCAGCCGGCGCTCGCGCTGACCGACCATGGCGTGATGAACGGCGCCGTCGAGCTCCACAAGGCCGCGCGCAAGCACGGGATCAAGCCGATCGTCGGCTGCGAGATCTACTTCGTCGACGACCACACCGAGCGCGGCCCGCGACGGACCGAGCGCAACCACCTGACGCTGCTGGCCGCCAGCAACGAGGGCTACCGCAACCTCGTGCGCCTGAGCTCCGCCGGCTTCCTGGATGGCCTGAGTCGCGGCAAGCCGACGGTCGACCTCGCCCAGCTCGAGGCGCACCGCGAGGGCCTGATCGCGCTCACCGGGTGCCTGGCCTCGCGCTTCGCGGGCCGCCTGGCCGACGGGCGCGACGCGGAGGCGCGCGCGCACGCCGACGACCTGCTGCAGGCGCTCGGCGCCGAGAACGTCTACTTCGAGGTCCAGAAGAACGGCATCGCCGCCCAGGAGCGGGCGAACGAGGGCATCGCGCGGATCGCGCGCGAGCTCGGGCGCCCGATCGTCGGCACCGGCGACGTGCACTACCTCACGCGCGAGGACTACCACCACCACACGGCGCTCCTGTGCGTGCAGACGAAGTCGACGCTCGCCGCGCCGAAGATGACCTTCGAGACGAACGAGTTCTACCTGCGCTCCAGCGAGGAGATGGCCGAGCAGTTCGCGCAGTTCCCCGAGGCGCTCGCGAGCACGCTCGAGATCGCCGAGCGCTGCGACGTCGAGATCGAGCTCGGCAAGCAGCTCATCCCGCGCTTCCTGCCTCAGGGCGAGGACGAGCGGGCGTACCTGCGCGCGCGTGTCGAGGAGGGGCTGCGCGAGCGCTATGGCGACCCGCCGCCCGCCGAGGCCGTCGAGCGCATGGAGATGGAGCTCGAGGTCATCGACCGGATGGGCTTCAACGCCTACTTCCTGATCGTCTGGGACTTCATCGCCTACGCCAAGCGCAACGGCATCGCCGTGGGCCCGGGCCGCGGTTCGGCGGCCGGGTCGATCGTCGCCTACTGCCTGCGGATCACCGACGTGGACCCGCTGCGGTACGACCTGCTGTTCGAGCGCTTCCTGAACCCCGAGCGCGTGTCGATGCCGGACATCGACATCGACTTCTCCGTGCGCGGGCGCGAACAGGTCATGCGCTACGTCACCGACAAGTACGGGCGCGACTCGGTCGCGCAGATCGTCACCTTCGGCAAGATGTTCCCGCGCGCAGCCACGCGCGACGCCGCGCGCGTGCTGGGGCACGACTACGGCGCCGGCGACCGCCTCGCGAAGCTCATCCCCGACCCGATCATGGGCCGCTCGCCGTCGTTCGCCGACTGCCTGCAGGAGGGCGAGCCGCTGCGCGCCGCCTACGACGCCGATCCAACCGCACGTCAGATCATCGACGTCGCGCGCGGGCTCGAGGGGATCGTTCGCAACTCGTCGATCCACGCCGCCGCGGTCGTGATCGCCGACCGGCCGCTCACCGACATCGTGCCGGTGCAGCTCGCCGACGCGAACACGACCGACGAGCAGGGCGAGCGTGTCTACAGGGTCGTCACGCAGTTCTCGATGAAGCCCGTGGAGGAGCTCGGCCTCCTGAAGATGGACTTCCTCGGGCTGCGCAATCTCGACGTCATCGAGGACGCGCTCGACATCATCGAGCGCTCGACCGGCACGCGGCCGGACATGGCGACGCTGCCGCTCGACGACCCCGCCACGTACGAGATGCTGCAGCGCGGCGACTCGATCGGCGTCTTCCAGTTCGAGTCCGAGGGCATGCAGGAGGCCCTGCGCAAGGTGCGGCCGACGGAGTTCGACGACCTCGTCGCGCTCGTCGCGCTCTACCGCCCCGGCGCGATGGACCAGATCCCGGCCTACGCCCGCGGCAAGCGCGACCCGGACACCGTCTCGATCCCGGACGACCGCCTGGAGCCGATCATCGGCCCGACCTACGGCGTGATCCTCTACCAGGAGCAGGCGATGCAGATCGCCAAGTCCCTGGCCGGGTTCAGCGGCGCGAAGGCCGACGACCTGCGCAAGGCGATCGGGAAGAAGAACCGCGCCGCCATGGCCGAGCTGGAGCCCGAGTTCCGCAGCGGCTGCGCGGCCTCGGGCACCGACCCGCGGCTCATCGACTGGCTGTGGACCACGAACGAGAAGTCCGCCGACTACTCCTTCAACCGCTCGCATGCCGCCTGCTACGCGCTCATCGCCTACCGCACCGCGTGGCTGAAGGCCAACCACCCGGCCGAGTACATGGCGGCGCTGATCTCCTCGGTGATGGACACCAAGGACAAGGTCCCGTTCTTCGCCGCCCGCTGCGAGGACATGGGGATCGACATCCTCCCGCCGGACGTCAACCTCTCCGACCACGAGTTCGTCGTCGACGGCGGGAACATCCGCTTCGGCCTCGACGCCGTCAAGGGCGTCGGCTACCAGGCCGTCGAGGCGATCAAGGCGGCGCGCGAGCAGGGCGGCGCGTTCGAGTCGATCTGGGACTTCTGCGCGCGCGTCGACGCGCGGCTCGTCAACAAGCGGGCGATCGAGGCGCTCGTCAAGTGCGGTGCGTTCGGCTCGACGGGCGCCAGCCGCAAGGGCATGCTCGCCGTCCTCGAACAGGCGCAGGCCGCCGGCCAGCAGGCGCAGCTCGACGCGCAGATCGGGCAGGCGTCGATCTTCGACATGGGCGAGCTCGACGGCGGGGCCGGCGCCCCGGCCGCCGGCGCGTTCCAGCCGAGCCACCCGCCGATCCCCGCCGAGGAGTTCGACCAGCGCGAGCTGCTCGCCGTCGAGAAGGAGGCGATCGGGCTCTTCATCTCCACGCACCCGCTCAAGGAGGTGCGCGAGGCGCTGCGCCTGAAGGTCGACGGCACGCTCGCGGAGCTCGCCGAGCGGCGCGACGGCGAGTGGGTGACAGCCGGCGGGATCATCACGCAGGCCAAGCGGATCAAGACGCGCAGCGGCACCTCGATGATGTTCGCCACGCTCGGCGACCTCGAGGCGGAGATCGAGATGCTGCTCTTCGAGAAGGCGCTCGCGGAGTACGAGGGGGTCCTCGGCGTCGACGAGATCGTCCTCGTGCGCGGGCGGATCGACCACAAGGACCGCGACAAGACCTCGCTCGTCGTCCAGAGCGTCGAGCGCTTCGCCCCGAGCGGCGAGGAGGTGCAGGCCGCGCGCGAAGCCGCCGCGGCCGCGCCGAGCACGCCGCAGCCGCTGCGCCTGCGCATCGACGCGGCCGCCACCGGCGTGCCCGCGACGATCATCGAGGACCTCAAGCACGTGCTCGGCAACCACGCGGGGGAGAGCGAGGTCGTCCTCGACATCGCCACCTCCGCCGGTGAACGGCGGCTGCGCTTCGGGGACGAGTACCGCGTCACCCCGACGCCGAGCCTGCGCGCCGAGCTCGAGGGCATCCTGGGGCCCTCGCCGGTGTCAGGCTGAGGCCGCGCGCCCGCGGGCGGGCGCCGCGGCGTTGCCGCCAGAGCGTGCCGGCGCGGGCGCACGGACCGGCTTGCGGCCCGTCCAGCGAGGCGTCTTGCTACGGTGCGGGTGGCCCCTCGCCCTACCGCTGGACCGGGGGCGGGGGGCCCCTCACGTCGCCCGGCCGCGCGCCTTCAGGCCCTCCGCGCGCAGGCGCCGGCAGAGTTCGATCTCCGCGCGCGTCGGCCCCGACCGATCCTCGCCGGGGGTCTCGAGCACGCACGGGAGGCCCTCGAAGCGCGGCTCGGACAGGAACGTGCGGCAGCCGTCGAGGCCGAGCTCGCCCTCGCCGACGTTCGCGTGCCGGTCGCGATTCGACCCGAGCGGCGTCTGGCTGTCGTTGAGATGCAGCGAGCCGACGCGGCCCCGGCCGACCGCACGCTCGCACGCGTCCAGCGCCTGCGCCAGCGCCGGCGGCGTGCGGATCTCGATCCCGGAGGCGAGCAGGTGGCACGAGTCCAGGCAGACGCCGAGCCGCGCGCCGCCACCCGCCGCCTCCAGCAGCGCGCCCAGCTCCTCGAACGATCGCCCGAGCGTGCCGCCGGCCCCGGCGGTGTTCTCCAGGTGCAGCGGACAGGCCTCCGAGCCGGCGAGCGCCTCGCGGATCACCTCCCCGGCACGGGCGATCGCCGCCGGCACGTCGCCGGTCTTCGCCGACCCGGGGTGCAGGACCACCGCGTGCGCCCCGAGCGCGTCACCCGCGCGCAGCGAGGCGGTCAAGGACGTGAGGGTCTTGGCGCGGATCTCCGGGTCGTCGCTGGCGGCATTGAGCAGGTAGACCGCGTGGATCAGCAGCGCCTTCACGGAGCTGCCGTCCATCGCCCCTGCGAACGCCGCGACCTGCTCGTCGCTGTAGAGCGTCGGCTTCCACGCGCGCGGGTTCTGGTTGAAGATCTGGATCGCGTGCGCGCCGAGGTCCTCGCCGCGGGCGACCGCCTTCGCCGGACCGCCGGCGGGGGAGACGTGGGCGCCGATCAGCATGGGCGCGGGAGGGGGCCGGAGCGTCGCATTCCCTAGATTCCTACCGAGATGCGCGTCCGCTTCGCTCCCAGCCCTACCGGCCAGCTGCACATCGGCGGCGCGCGCACCGCGCTCTACAACTGGCTCCTGGCGCGCGGCTCGGGCGGCACCTTCGTGCTGCGCATCGAGGACACCGATCGCGAGCGCTCCACGCCGGAGAACGTCGAGCAGATCCTCGACGCGCTGCGCTGGCTGGACCTCGACTACGACGAGGGGCCGGTCTTCCAGACCGCCAACGAGCCGCGCCACCGCGCGGTCGTGGAGCGCCTGCTCGACGAGGGCAGGGCGTACCGCTCGATGGCCACGGCCGACGACGTGCGCGCCTACAAGCAGGTTCACGGCGACGAGCGCGGCTTCCGCGGCGAGCCCGAGGCGCACGGCGCGGTGCGCCTGCGCATCCCGCCGGAGGGGGAGACGGTCGTGCGCGACGTCATCCGTGGCGACACCGTGTTCCGCCACGTCCACCTCGACGATCCGGTGATCGCGCGCGCGGACGGCAGCCCGCTGTACAACCTCGCGGTGGCGGTCGACGACCTCGACGCCGGCATCACGCACGTCGTGCGCGGCGAGGACCACGTCTCCAACACGCCCAAGCAGGTGCTCGTGCTGGAGGCGCTCGGCGAGAGCGCCCCGCTGTACGCGCACCTGCCGCTGCTTCACGGCCCGGACGGCAAGAAGCTCTCCAAGCGCCACGGCGCCGCGTCCGTCCAGGACCTGCGCGCAGCGGGCTACCTCCCCGAGGCGATCCGCAACTACCTGGCGCTGCTCGGCTGGGGGGATGCCGACGACGAGACGCTCATCCCCACCGACGAGCTGATCCGCCGGTTCACGCTCGAGCGCGTCTCGCGCAACCCGGCGCGCTTCGACGAGCAGAAGCTGCGCTGGATGAACGGCCGCTACCTGCGCGAGCTCGGCACCGACGAGCTCACAGGGCGCATCGAGCTGTTCACCGGCCGCAGCGGGCTGCGCGACGCGGTCGCGATCAGCGAGGAGAAGATCCAGACGCTCGCGGACTTCTGGCCGCTCGCAGGATTCCTCTTCGACGGGCCCGCCGACGACCCCCAAGCGCGCGCCAAGTGGCTCGGCGACGACGGCCGCGCCGCGCTTGCCGCCGTGCGCGAGGCGCTCGCCGACGTGCAGGACTGGAACGTCCCGACGCTGGACGCCGCCTTGCACCGCGTGATCACGCTGCGCGAGGCCAAGCCGCGCGACGTCTTCCAGCCGATCCGCGTCGCGCTCGCCGGCACCGCGGTGTCGCCGGGGATCTTCGAAACGCTCGAGGTGCTCGGGCGCGAGGAGTCGCTGCGGCGCATCGACGCCGCGCTGGCCGCACCCGCCGCGGCCGCCGCATCGGACACCCGTCCAGGCGCCGGCGCGGCCTGATACGCACGCGAAACCCGCCGCAAACGCTCACAATCGCACCGGATCGCCGGACCCCGGCAGGAGCCTGCACGGATTCGCTCAAACTGTCGTCCAGCGCTGCCGATACGGGGAGGGTCGCCCCCCGGCACCACGACGCCTCCCCATCGCTCCCCACCCCGAAACGACCAGATGACGCCTCCCGAACCCGTCACCGCGCTGCGGGTCGCCGAAGACGCGGCCGACGCCGGCGATGCCCAGCGCCGCCACAACGAGGGCCACGGACGACGGCTCACCGCGGCGTTCGAGGCGCTCGAGGGCTTCCCGGCGCTCGCCGAGTCGCGCGACCGCGTTCTGCGCCTGATCAGTGACGAGCGCTCGAACACCGGTGAGATCGTCGCCGCGGTCGAGGGTGACGTGGCGCTCGTCATCGCCGTGCTGCGCGTGGCCAACCAGTCCGAGGGCCGCAGCCGCGGGCGCGTCGAGTCGATCGTCTCCGC
>DATKLF010000108.1:0-52883 GCA_035542555.1 Solirubrobacteraceae bacterium
TTCGGCGCCGGCGCGACACCGCTGGAGCCTCGCACGGACGCCGAGAGGCGCGCCGCAACGGCGCGGCGCGTAGCGTTGCGTGATCATGCGCCCCGCTCACGTCCTCACGGCGGCGACCCTGGCCCTTGTTCCGCCCGCGGCCCGCGCGCAGGCCCCGGACTACGGACCGGTGCAGCTCGTGCCCAACCCGCAGAGCTTCGTGCAGGCGCCCGCCGCCTCCTGGACGACCCAAACGCGCAGCCTGAAACCGCCCCCCCAGGCGGGCACGTTCGCGGTGACCTGGTACGCCCAGAACGCGAACACCGACGGGTACGTGTTCGGTGCGCGTTCGCCGCTCACGCCGGGCGCGGCGCCCGTCGCGCTCACGGGCCCCTCGAAGCAGCCTGCCGGCTTTGCGAGCCTCCCGCCGGCGATCGGCTTTCGGACGAGCGGCGCGGTCGTGATGGCCGGCCCCTCCGGCCCGCAGGCCTCGGCCCGCCTGGGGACGACGGCCGGCGCGCCCACGCAACCGCTGCCCGCCCCGCGCACGATCGCCTTCTCCGGCCAGACGGTGAACGGCGCCGTCCTCGGCATGCGCTCGGACGGCGGAGCGGTGATCGCCGTCTCGCTGTGCACGACCGCGAGCTGTGGCCGGCGCACGATCTCGCTGGTGACGCGCTCGAACACCGGGCAGGTCTCGAGCCCGGTCGTGCTGACGGGCTCGGGCGTCGCGCGCCCGGTCGCGATCGCGGTGAACCCGCGCGGTGACGCATTCGTCGCCTGGGTGCGCTCGGGCCAAGTCCAGGGGCGCCTGCGCACAGCCGGCGGCTCGGTCGGTCCGATCGGCACGCTCGGCCCGGCACAGGACAGCTTCGCCCCGCTCGCATTGACCATCACGCCGAACCGGCGCGTCGTGGTGGCGTGGGAGGACCAGACGGTGCACGAGGGCTCGGTCGTCTCCTCGAACGCGGTCTTCTCGGCTGCGGTCTCGACCGACGGGCGGACGTTCGCCCATGCGCGGACGCTGGCCACGCAGACCGATCGCGTGCGCACACCCGGAGCAGGCGTCGTCGCGGCGCTGGCGAGCGACAACACGACCTGGCTCGCGTGGACCTTCCACAGCAGCGGCGCGTTCGCCGTGCGCGCAGCGCGCGTGATCTCGACCGGCCCGCAGAGCGCCGCCACGGTCTCCGCCGGCGCTCCGGGCGACAACGCGGTCAGCGACATCGCCGGCGGGTCCGCCTACCGCGTCGCCGTCGTCTGGGTCTCGTACGACGCCGCGCACACGACCCAGAACTCGAGCGTCCTGGCATCCGTCTTCCCGCACGAGTACGGGCCGTGGGGTGCGCCCGAGACGGTCGCCGCCGGGACGAAGGTCTTCGAGGACGAGCAGGAGCCGCTCGTCACGCTCGAGCCCTCCAGCGGCACCGCGCTGTTCACCTGGACGCAGGGCGACGGAACGCCGGGGGCGGACGGCGAGCAGGTCGCGCTGCGCACCCGCTCGATCCCGTAACCGCGGCTCCCCCGTCGTTTCTCGATGGGGTTCTCAGTCCACCGCTTGCTGTGGCTCGTCGTCCGAACCGACGGGCCCTCCACCCGCGATAAGACGCCCGCCTTCCACGACGTCGTGAGCCAGTCTGGCGCCGAGGATCGAGGGGTTTCTGCGGAGCAGGGAGGTGGCGAACCCCGGAGGCGTCGACGTGGTTCGGGCGCCTAGTGTCGCGGTAGCGCTCCCGGCTGTGGGGCACAGATGCTTCTCGAGGGGAGTCCAGTATGCGACGCGTTCGGCACTGCATCCTTGTGACAGCGTTCGCACTGGGCGTGGTTACGCCCTCGGCGCGGGCGGCAGTTCCCGTCAACACCACTCCTCCAGCGGTGAGCGGCTACGCGCAGGT
Source organism: Solirubrobacteraceae bacterium (assembly GCA_035542555.1). Classification (GTDB taxonomy): domain Bacteria; phylum Actinomycetota; class Thermoleophilia; order Solirubrobacterales; family Solirubrobacteraceae; genus F1-60-MAGs163. The sequence goes on from DATKLF010000108.1 coordinate 1,875, forward strand.
GGCAAGCCAACTCACGTGCGTCGCCGGACAGTGGACGGGCGCGACGAGTTCGTCGACCTTCGTCTGGCTGCGCAATGGGACGCCCATCGTCCCCGCGACGGGTTCGACCTACACCGCCCAGGCAGCCGATATCGGCCAGCCGCTCGCCTGCCAGGAAACGCGTTCGAACGCGGACGGCCCGACCTCGGCCACCAGCGCACCGACGGTCGCGGTAGTCCCGCGTGCAACGGTGCGCATCACCCGCTACAGCCCAAGCCTCCGCGGGAACATCGGTGTTGCCACCAGCGGCGTGGACGTCCAGGTGAAGCTTGTCCGCGGTCCAGCTGCCGCGCCGATCACCGTCGCGCAGAACAGCGCGGCGACGGACACGAACGGCGACTGGAGTCTCACGCTGCCCGCAGGAATGGCACCGGCCAACGACATGGACAGCCTGGTGCTCACCTACACGGGTGGTTCGGGCACGCTCCCGCCCGATGCGAGCTACAGCCTGTATGCAAACCCAAACGCCGGCTGGCTCGGCGCCCTTGCCGGCGCGGCCGCCTTCCAGGACGGCACGAACATCACCGTGAGCGGTTTGGGAACCCAGAACTGTGCGACCGAGCTGGCGCTCACCGAGAACCTCACGACGAACGTCCCGCTGGCGACGGGCACCGGATACGGGACCTGCACAGCGAGCTTCGCCCCAGCCGTGACCGCCGCCGATCGCTTCGATCTCACAAGAACGTTCCCGAGCCCTGCCCTCACCGGGTATCCCCCGCCAGCCCTGCCGCAGAGCACGCTCGTTACCTCGGTACAGACACAGCTCGTCGGGGTCGGAGCTCTGTACTCCACACCGACAGGCTTCCAAAGCGGCTCGGGGGCCGGATCCGGAGCAGCCCCGATGTGCCTGGCGAACCTCATCTCACGTGAAGCTGCATGCTGGCCGATCCCCCGGACCGGCACATTCACGCTCAAGCGACTCGCAGGCGGCACGACTCCCGCCGGGTCGTTCAACCTCTCACCCGATTCCGATTCCGCATCGCTGCTCCGCCACGCGACGGTGGATCAGGTTGTGCCGGGTGACGCGCTGCAGTTGATCGCCGGTACCAGCGGGCGAGTCATCAGCGAACTGCACGTCGGGGTTCTGCGCATCGATTTCGCGCAGCCGGGAGGTCCTGCCGCAAGCGGCTCGTGCCAAGCGGGCAAGGCGTTCCAGGCAGGGTACGTCTGCGCACTCAACGGCACGTTCGCGATCGCAGACGGCGAGCAGGCCTACTCCGCTCTGTACCCACTGACGATCACCGACGACCGCTCCGGCGGCGGCACGGCGATCGTCGAGCCGCAGGTCGGCAACACAGCGCCGATGGACTGGGAGTCGGTCTGGTCCACGCAGCTGCGGCTCTACGCCGACCCCAGTGACAGCTTCAGCAGCTCGTTCACCCCGCAGCCGGCACTGAAGCCGACGGTGAGCGCGAAGGTCACCCTGCGCGGCCAGAACACGCCGACCTATGACGGTCCCGTCGACGCTGAGAACGGCACGCTCATCTCCGGGCTGCAGGTCGGCCGCTACGACGTCCTCTGGAAGGCGACCGACTCCAACGGCGACACCTACACGCTCAAGACCCAGTTCATCGTCCAAGGCCTCGCAAAGGGCGACGGGGGCGCGACCGGAGAGCCCGGAGCCCCCGGCACACCAGGAACCCCCGGCCCCGCAGGCGCTCGCGGACCGGCGGGACCAGCCTCGAAGGTGACCTGCCAGGTCAAGAAGGACACCCGGACCCGCGCCATCAAGGTCACCTGCAAGGTCACGACGGTGAAGAGCACCGCACGAGCACGGCTCATCACCAGCGGCCAACGCACCGTCGCCTTCGGCTCGGGGCGCCACGGCACCGTACGCCTGACCACCACACACACGCTCCGCAGCGGCCAATACCAGCTCATCCTCACCACCGGTCACGGCTGGCGCGCGACCACCAGCATCATCACCGTTCGCCTTAGCCGTGACCCCACCGTCTACCGGCGACGCTGACGTTCGACCACCTACGGCTGCTTCTTCCCGGGATTGAAGATCCCGGCGGGATCCAGGGCGTCCTTGATCGCGCGGTGGACCGCGACCGCTGGCGCCGCCCACTGGTGGCGCAGCCAGCCGTTCTTCAGGACGCCGACACCGTGCTCGCCGGAGACGGTCCCGTGCAGGCGGATCGCCATCGCCAGCAGGTCGGACGCCGCGGCCTGGGCGCGGCGGACCGCGAGCTCATCCCGCGGGTCCAGCAGGAACGTGGAATGCAGGTTCCCGTCGCCGGCGTGACCCCAGGAGCAGGCCTCGATCCCGTGGCGCTCGCCGATGCGAACGGTCTCCTCGATCGCCTCGCCTAGGCGGTCGACGGGGACGGCGATGTCGTCCGAGAGCTTGCCACCGTGCTCAGCCGTGACGGCGAGCCCGACGCCGTCGCGCCAGCGCCACAAGGCGGCCGGTTCGGCCGGGACGATCGGCCCGCCCAGCGCGCCGGAGGCGAGCGCCTCGGCGAGCTCGTCGCGGTCGGCCTGCGTCGTGTCGGCCTCGGCGAGCACGAGAAACTGGGCGCCCGCGGGCATGCCGCCCGGAAACCCGCCGCCGGCGATCCGCAGCGCACCGGCATCGAGGTACTCGATCGCCGCGGGGACCGGCCCGGCGGCCATCAGCGCCTCGATCGCCTCGCAGCCAGCGGCCACCGTCGGGTAGAAGGCCGCCACCGGCAGCGCGGCCGCCGGCGCCGGGATGAGCCGCAGCCACGCGGCCGTGATCACCCCGAGCGTCCCCTCCGAGCCGATGAGCAGGCCGCGCAGGTCGTAGCCGGCGACGTCCTTGCGCGTCGAGCCACCGACGCGCACGATCGCGCCGCCTGCCAGGACGGCCTCGAGCCCGGTCACCCAGGTGCCCGTCACGCCGTACTTGAAGCAGTGCGGCCCGCCGGCATTCGTGGCGATGTTCCCGCCGATCTGCGAGGCCTCCGCGGCGCCCGGATCGGGCGGGAAGCACAGCCCGTTCTCGCGCGCGAGCCGCTGGACGGTCGCGGTCGTTACGCCCGCCTCGACCTCCATGCGCCACTGCAGCGGGTCGAGCGCGCGCACGCGGCTCAGGCGCTCGAGCGCGAGCACGACGCCCGAGCCGCGAGGGACCGCGCCGCCGGCCCAGCCCGTGCCGCCGCCGCGCGGGACGATCGGCACGTCGTGGTCCGAGCACCAGGCGACCACCGCCGCGACCTCGTCGACGTCGCCCGGCAGCACGACCGCCTCGGCGATCCCGCGCACGGCGCTGAACGCGGTCTGGTCGGTCGTGTAGACCGGGTCATCGCCCGGACGCACCCAGTCGTCGCCGACGATCCGCGCCAGATCGCGTTGCATGCCTGCGAGCGTACCCTCGATGTCCCGTGCCCGAGGGCGACACCATCCACCACGCCGCCAATCGCATCCGCCCGCTGCTCGTGGGGCGGGTGCCCGACGAGATCCGCGCACCGCACGCGCGGACGAGCCCTCAGGGCTGGCCCGAACGGCTGGCGGGACGAGCGGTCATCGCCGTGGACGCCCACGGCAAGCACCTGTTCCTGCGCTTCGACGGCGGGCTCACGTTGCACTCGCATCTGCGCATGACGGGCGCGTGGGGCATCTATGCGCGCGGCCGGCGCTGGAGGCGCGCCGCGAGGCGCGCGTGGCTCGTCATCGGCGCCGGCGGCTGGGAGGTCGTCGAGTTCGACGGCCCGGTGCTGGAGCTGCTGACCGACGCGCGGGCACGGGGCGACCAGCGCATCGCGGGGCTGGGCCCGGACATCCTGGCCACCGAGCTCGACGCGCCGCGCATCCTGCGCCGGCTGCGGGACGACGATCCGACGCGCCCGATCGGGGACGCGCTGCTGGACCAGCGTACGGTCGCCGGGATGGGCAACATCTGGAAGTCCGAGGGCTGCTGGGAGGCGGGGATCGACCCGTGGCGCCCGACCGGCGAGGTGGCCGACGCCGAGGCGCTGGCCATCCTGAGCGCGGTCCGCCCCCGGATGCAGCACTGTGCCGAGCATGGGATGCGTGCGCGGCGCGACCGCGTGTACGCGCGCGCGGGCAGGCCCTGCGCGCGCTGCGGCGAAGTGATCCGCGTGCGCGGCCAGGGGGATGACAACCGGCGAACGTTCTGGTGTCCCGGATGCCAGAGCTGAACGCGCAGCGACGCTCCAAGCGCGTGGGCCACAAGGGCGCCGACCACATCGCGCCCGGGAACACCGAGGCGAGCTTCGCGGCCGCGCTCGCCCATGACGTCGACATGATCGAGTTCGACGTGCTGCCCGAGCGCCTGGACGGCAGCGGCGAGCTGCTCCTCGCCCACGACTACGAGGACGCCAGCCGGCGCACGCCGCTGACGCTCGAGAAGGGCCTCGCGCACTTCGAGCACGACGCGTACGCCGCGGTGGAGCTGGACGTCGACATGAAGCTCCCCGGCTACGAGGCGCGCGTCGTCGACGCGCTGCGCGCCCACGGCCTACTCGCGCGAACGCTCATCTCGACGATGGAGCCCTCGAGCCTGCGGGTGCTGCGGGAGATCGCGCCGGACGTGCGCGTCGGCTGGTCCTTCCCGCGGGTGCGCCGCGACTACACCCAGCACCCGGTCTACCGCTACCCGGCCTATGCGCTCATGCTCTGGTACCGCCGCCGCCTGCCGAAGATGGCCGCACGCGCGCTGCGCGAGGGCCGGGTCGACGCGCTGATGGTGCACTGGGCGTTCGTCACGGCACGCCTGCACGACGCCGTCACGGAGGCGGGCGGGGAGCTCTACGTCTGGACCGTCGACGACCCCCGGCGCATCGCCGACCTCGAGCGCCTCGGGGTGGCCGGCATCATCACGAACGACCCGCGGCTCTTCGACGCCGCGCGGAAACCGCCGTCAGAAGAAGGGCCTTCCTAGCGGCGGATGACGCACTGCGCGAGCGACGTGCCGCCGGCCTGGGCGGTGTGCCCGGGGAGCGTGCGCACGGATGCCCGGCGCACGGCGCGCGCACCGCGGCGCCACTGCAGGCTGACCGTGCCGCGCAGGATCAGCTGGTGGCCCGCGGCGGGCACGGCGAAGCGGAAGGTCGTGCCCCCGAGCACGCCGGTCGACCCGTCGCCCAGGCGGGTCCAGCCGCCGTCGCCACCGTTTCCGGCCGGCCGGTAGCGGCGCGCGGCGGCGTCGTAGTACTCGATGCGCACGCGGATCCACTGGCTGCCGGGCCCCGCCGGCATCCCGACGCGGACGCCCACGGCGCCGGGCTGCCCGGGCGGATCGCAGAGGTTGACGGTCGCCCACGGCCGGGCCGCGGCGGTGGCCGGCTGCCCCCCGGCGAGCGCCGCGAGCGTCACAGCGGCGGCGGCGAGCAGCGCGAGGCGGCGGGCGGGACGGACCATCACCCGCAGTATGGGCCACGCGCCGGGCGGCTCGCGCCGCATTGGACGACGGTTAGATTGGACGTCGATGCCCGCGCAGACCGGCGACACCTACGAGCTCCTCACGCGCGTCCCGGTCTTCGAGACCCTCGGGGACGAGGATCTGCGACGCGTCGAGCAGGTCGCCGTGACCCGGCGCTTCGGCGCCGGTGAGGTGATCTTCCGCGAGGGCGATACGAGCGACACGTGCTACGTCATGCAGTCGGGCCACGCGCGGGCCGTGCGCCAGCACCCCGACGGGCGCACGATCACGCTCGCGCACTTCGGGCCCGGCGACATCTTCGGCGAGCTGGCGATGTTCGATGACGAGCGGCGCTCGGCGACCGTCGAGACGCTCGACGACGTCGTCGTGATCGGGATCCTCGGCGGCGACATGCGCCGCCTCATGCGCGAGCATCCGGACATCGCCTCGAAGCTCGTGATCTCGCTCGGGCGCCGGCTGCGGCTCGCGAACGAACGCCTGACGCGCCAGTCCTTCCAGACGGTTCAGAGCCGCGTCGCGATCGTGCTCGCCGACCTCGTCGGGCAGGCTCAGGCCGAGGGCGCAGGTGATGGTGCCGTCCAGGTGCGGGTCACCCAGGCGGACATCGCGCAACTTGCGGGCTCCTCGCGCGAATCGGCCAGCCGTTTTATGGCGACGCTCGAGCGCGCCGGCGTCATCACGCAGGGCCGCGGCCGCGTGATCGTCCACGACGCGGACGCGCTGTCCGGGTACGTCTACTGATGGCCCGCAGGCGGCAGTCCTCGGCGCCCGGGCGGCGGGCACGCGGCGGGCGCCCTCCGGTCGAGCGCGAGCTGTCGGCAGGCGGCGTCGTCGTGCGCGACGGCGAGTGCGTGGTGATCGTGCCCCGGCGGCGCACCGCCGCGGGCGACCGCGTCCTGGCACTCCCCAAGGGGCACCAGGAGCCGGGCGAGAGCCTTGAGCAGGCGGCGCTGCGCGAGGTGCGCGAGGAGGGCGGGGTGATCGCCGAGGTCGTCGGGCCGCTGGGCGACGTGCGCTACTGGTACCAGCGCGACGGGCTGCGCGTGGCCAAGCGGGTGCGCTTCTTCCTGCTGGCGTTCCGCGGAGGCGACCCGAAGCTGCACGACGACGAGGTGGAGGAGGCGCGCTGGATGGCGCTCGCGGAGGCGGCGACGGCACTCACCCACCCCGGCGACCGCAAGATGGCCGCGCTGGCGCTGTCGCGAGCGGCCGACGTGAAGTAGGGTTGCCGCGCCCGTGCAGGTCCTGAACTTCTACTCGACGATCTTCGCCGACCAGCTGCGCCGAGGCCGCAAGACGGCGACGATCCGCGTCGGCGACAAGTCCCACAAGTACCGCAAGAACCAGGCGGTCCTCGTGACGATCGGCTACCAGTACTCGCCGCGCGAGAAGATCTTCGAAGCGGTCATCGACGCGGTCGAGGTCAAGCGCGTGCGCGACCTGTCACCGCGGGACATCGAGCACGACAACCCCGAGTTCCGCCGCCACGACGAGCTGATTCACTTCCTCGAGCAGATCTACGGCCGCACGGTGACGATGGACGACATCGTCACGGTCGTGCGCTTCTCGCAGATCGTGGAGAACCCGCCGAGCTACACCGACGCGAGGCTCGGCATCGGCGGCGCGCAGAACTAAGGCGCCTGGGCGCTACACCCCGGGCGGCGGCGCGGAGGTCGCCGTGTCCCAGGGGAGCGACGAGGACGGGCCCCCGGTGCCCATCGGCGGCATCGGCGGCGCGAACGTGGAGGCCGCCTTCGCGGGCTGCACCGTCGCGCGCCCCACCGCCAGCCCGCCGCCGATCATGGCCAGGCCGCCGAGGATCGCGACGTAGATGCCGTACTTGACGCTGACGTCGGCGGACAGCGCGCCCGCGCCCATGCCCGGGCGCTGGACCACGTGGTAGCCGGCGATCCCGACCGCGACCCCGCCGAGCGCGGCGACGAAGCGACCCGCCGTGCCCGGCTCGATCGCCACGCCGCTCAGCCCGCCGCCGACCGCGAGCGCCACGAGCAGCGCGGCGCCGGCGACGATCGCGAGCGCGACGTCGCCGCCGTGCATGACCTGCCAGCCGTTGCCGGTGATCTGGGAGGGCAGGACCGCCGCGATCCCCTTCATCACGCCGCCGAGCGCGGCGCCCAGCTGGGCACCCGGGCTGTTGGGGGCGACGCCGGGCTGCGCCTGCCCGCCGCCGAGCGAGCTCAGCGCGTCGCGGAACGCCTGCGGGATGCGGATGAGGTACCACGGGAGCCAGAGCGAGGCCAGCACGGCGGCGGCGCCGCCGGCCGCCGCCAGCAGGCCCGTGTGGGCAGAGGAGCGGGAGGACATGGCCTTCGGATCGGCCACGCGGCCCACGCCCCTGCGTGGCGGCTGGCGCGCCTGGCCGAATGACCGAGAACCGGGGTCTTTATGGCACTCGCAACCGGGGAGTGCCAGACCCGGGCTTGCCTCGCGGCGTCGGGGCGCTAGAATCCGCTCACGCGCGTTGGCACTCACCACGTACGAGTGCCAAGGACGTTCTCGCGCATCCCCTGGAAACCACACACCCCCGGCCATTTCGGAGGTCACACACATGAAGCTCAAGCCCCTGGGCGATCGGCTGATCGTGCGGGCGATCGACGAGGAGGAGACGACCGCGAGCGGCCTCGTCCTCCCCGACACCGCCAAGGAGAAGCCGCAGAAGGGCGAAGTCATCGCCGCCGGTGACGGTCGCTGGGACGAGGACGGCGAGAAGCGCGTCCCGCTCGATGTCAAGAAGGGCGACACCGTCCTCTACAGCAAGTACGGCGGAACCGAGATCAAGGTCGACGGTGAGGACCTGCTGGTCCTGCGCGAGAGCGACGTGCTCGCAGTCGTCGAGTCCTAGCCCCAAGGAGAACCTGAGAACCAATGGCTCACAAGGAACTGAAGTTCGACGCGTCGGCGCGCAAGGCCCTCGAGGCCGGCGTGGACGCGGTTGCCAACGCCGTGAAGGTGACGCTCGGCCCCAAGGGCCGCTACGTCGTCATCGACAAGAAGTTCGGCGCCCCCACGATCACCAACGACGGCGTCACCATCGCCCGTGAGATCGAGGTCGAGGACCCGTTCGAGAACCAGGGCGCGCAGCTCGTGCGCGAGGTCGCCACGGCGACCAACGACGTCGCCGGCGACGGCACGACGACGGCCACGGTGCTCGCCCAGGCGATCGTCCGCCAAGGCCTGAAGAACGTCGCCGCGGGCGCGCAGCCGCTCGCCCTCAAGCGCGGCATCGAGAAGTCCGTCGAGCAGATCGTCGCGGGCATCGAGAAGCAGGCCAAGGAGGTCACCGGCAAGGACCAGATCGCGCGCGTCGCGACGATCTCGGCCGGCGACGATGAGATCGGCGACGTCATCGCCGACGCCATCGAGAAGGTCGGCAAGGACGGCGTCGTGAACGTCGAGGAGGGCCAGACCTTCGGCATGGACCTCGAGTTCACCGAGGGCATGCAGTTCGACAAGGGCTACATCTCGCCCTACATGGTCACCGACCAGGACCGCATGGAGGCCGTGCTCGAGGATCCGTACATCCTCATCGCCAACCAGAAGATCGGCTCGGTCCGCGACGTGCTGCCGGTCCTCGAGGCCGTCATCCAGTCGGGCAAGCCGATCCTGATCATCGCCGAGGACGTCGAGGGCGAGAGCCTCGCGACGCTCGTCGTCAACAAGCTCCGCGGCACGTTCACCGGCGTCGCGGTGAAGGCTCCCGGCTTCGGCGACCGCCGCAAGCGCATGCTCGAGGACATCGCGATCCTCACCGGCGGCGAGGTCATCACCGAGGAGATGGGCCTGAAGCTCGAGAACACTCAGATCTCGCAGCTCGGGCGCGCACGGCGCATCGTCGTCACGAAGGACACGACGACGATCGTCGACGGCGCGGGCGACGCGGCCGCGATCAAGGGCCGCATCAACCAGATCAAGAACGAGGTCGAGAACACCGACTCGGACTTCGACCGCGAGAAGCTCCAGGAGCGCCTTGCGAAGCTGTCCGGGGGCGTCGCCGTCGTGAAGGTCGGCGCGGCCACCGAGACGGAGATGAAGGAGAAGAAGCACCGTGTCGAGGACGCCCTGCAGGCGACCCGCGCGGCGCTCGAGGAGGGCATCGTGCCGGGCGGCGGCGTCGCGCTGCTGCAGGCTTCAAAGGACGTCAAGGTCGACACGATCACCGATGACGACGAGCGCACCGGCGCGCGGATCGTGCTGCGTGCCGTCGAGGAGCCGCTCCGCCAGATCGCGGAGAACTCGGGCCTCGAGGGCTCGGTCGTGATCGCCGACGTCCTCAAGGCGAAGAAGGGCTACGGCCTGAACGCCGCGACCAACGAGATCGTCGATCTCGTCGAGGCCGGGGTCATCGACCCGGCGATGGTCACGCGCTCGGCGCTGCAGAACGCCGCCTCGATCGCGAAGAACATCCTCACGACCGAGGCGATCATCGCCGAGATGCCCGAGCCGGCCGCTGCCGGCGGCGGCATGCCCGACATGGGCGGCATGGGCGGCATGATGTGAGGTCGCCGGCCCGGCCCCGGCGCACGCGCCGCTGGTCGAGCCACGCGAAGGGCCCGGCGCATGCCGGGCCCTTCGTCGTTCCGGGCGCGCCGAGCGTCCCTGGCGGCCTCCTCTGGGCGGCAGCCCGGGACGCTCGGTGCGTACGTGGGTGGGCGTCAGGCGACGCCGCGCTCGGCGCGGCGCAGCTGGCGCGTGGCCCACAGCCACATGAGCGCGGCGAGGGCCAGCGAGGCGCCGTACGCGTAGAGGACCTTCGTCGGCTCGCCCGAGATGAAGCCGCGGCCGGCGTCGATGATCAGCGTCACCGGGTTGATCGACGCTGCGCCCTTCAGCCAGCCGCTGAGCAGCGCGATCGGCACGTAGACCGGGGCGAGGAACAGGAGGACGAACACCGGCGTCTGCATGAACGAGCCGATGTCGACGGTCTGGAAGCGGAACGCCAGCCCGATCGTCCAGAGCGCGGAGATGATCGCCATCAGCGCGCCGAGCCCGACGAGCCCGAGCACGTCGAGCAGGCTGCCGTCGACGTTCATGCCGGTCGCCAGCGCGAGCGCCCAGAGGATCGCGCCGATCACGAGGAAGCGGAACAGCCCCGCCATCACGTAGCCGGTGATGATGCCGAGCCGGCTCGGGGCCGCCAGCAGCAGCCGCCGCGCGAAGCCGCTCTCGTAGTCCTCGGCCAGCCGATAGCCCGTGAACAGGCCGCCGAACGCGGCCATCTGCAGGAAGACGAAGACGAACTGGAACGCGGTGTAGCCCGACTTGAAGCTGAAGCCCGGGACGTTCGACACCGCGGAGAGGCCGCCGGCGAACGCGAGCAGGAAGACGAGCGGGAAGGCCAGCGACGGGACGATGATCGCCGGGTTCTTGTACGTGTGGATGATCGCGCGGCGCGCGATCGCGAAGGACACCTGCAGGCCGGCGGCGTTCACGTGCGCTGCACCCTGCGCCGCAGCGCACGCGCCGCGAGGCCATAGAAGAGGATCAGGATCGCCGTCGCGACGATCAGGCACGGCACGAGCGTGCCCGCGTCCCAGCCGCCGATCACCAGGCCGCGCATGCCGTCGATCAGGAAGCTGATCGGGTTCGCCTTGGCGATCGCGCGGAACCAGTCCTTCTGGATGAAGTCCGCCGGCAGGTTCATCGTCGACAGGAAGAACAGGACGAACAGCAGGGGGAACATGCCCTGCACGGCCTCGGGTGAGCCGGTCAGGATCGCCAGCCACGCGCCGATGCCGGCGAACGCCAGCGCGATGTAGATCGCGAGCAGGACGAGGACGATCGCGCCGAGCACGCCGGTCTCGATGTGCACGCCGAAGATCAGGCCGACGATCAGGTACACGACCGAGCCCACGACGGACACCGCGGTGCCGCCGAACGTCGCGCCGACGAGCACGGCCCAGCGATGCGCCGGTGTCAGCGCGAGGCGGTCGAGGAACCCCTTCTGGATGTCGGAGGCCAGTTCCGTCCCGGCGGTGATCGCCGCGAACAGCGCGCCCTGGACGAAGCAGACGACGATCGCGAAGTTGATGTAGCTGTCGGTCGGGAAGTGCGGCAGCTTCGTGATCGAGCTGAGGCCCGCAGCGTTGACCGCCAGCAGGATCAGCGGGAACAGGATCACCGGGATCACGAGTGCCGGTTGGCGGAACGTCCGGCTCACGGAGCGTCGGGCGATCAGCGCGACCTGGCTGAGCGCCGGCGGCTCGTGGCGCGCGCCGAGTGCCTCGATGGCGACGCTCGTCACCGAGACGCCACCTCGGGCGCGCGCCCGGCCTCGCCGGCGCCCTCGCCCTCGTCGCCCTCCTCGTCGTCGTCGCCCTCGAGCGAGCGGCCGGTCTTCTCGAGGAAGACGTCGTCGAGCGAGGGCTGGTGCAGTTGCAGGTCGGCGACCGCGATCGACTCGCCGTCGAGCGTCCGCACGACCTCGGGCAGCGCCTCGGCACCCCCGTCCAGACGCACGGCGACGCTCTTGGGGCTGCCGGCCGCGGGCGCGCCGAAGCGCGCCAGGGCCGCCCGCAGGCGCTCGCGGTCGTTCGGGTTGGCGGGTGTCGCCTCGAGCGCGACGCCGCCGATCTGCGCCTTCAGCGCCGAGGGCGTCCCCTCGGCCACGATGCGGCCATGGTCGATGATCCCGACGCGGTCGGCGAGCACGTCGGCCTCCTCGAGGTACTGCGTCGTGAGGAAGACCGTCACGCCGTCCTCGCGCGCAAGGCGCTCGACCTCGGCCCACAGCGCGCTGCGACTCTGCGGATCCAGGCCCGTCGTCGGCTCGTCGAGGAACAGCACCGACGGCTCGTGGACGAGCGCGAGCGCGAGATCGAGGCGGCGCTTCATCCCGCCCGAGTACCCGCCGACCTTGCGCCCGGCCGCGTCGGTCAGGCCGACGCGGTCGAGGAGCTCCTCGCCACGCGCGCGGCACTGCTCGCGCGTCAGCCCGTGCAGGCCGCCCTGCAGCTGGATGTGCTCCCAGCCCGTGAGGAAGTCGTCGAGCGCCGCCTCCTGGAGCGCGGCGCCGATCGCGCGGCGCACCGCGGGCCCCTGGCGCACGACGTCGAGCCCCGCGACGCTGGCTGAGCCGCCGCTCGGCGGCAGGAGCGTGACGAGCATGAGCACGGTCGTCGACTTCCCGGCGCCGTTGGGCCCGAGGAAGCCGTAGATCTCGCCTGGCGCGACCGCGAGGTCGATCCCGTCGACCGCCCGGATCCCGCCCTTGAACTCGCGCTGCAGGTCGCGGACCTCGATCCCGTTGTCGCGTGCCGCCATTCCGACCACCCTAGTGGGTCTTCTCGGAATCGCCGTTGGCGCGGGACCCCGGCCAGCCCGTACGCCGGCAGCGCTCCCCGATCGCGCGCGCCGGTGGCCGCCGGATCGTGCGGCTCACGCCACGTCGACCAGCGGGCGCGGCGCCGGGCCGACGTACTTCGCCGTCGGGCGGATCAGCCGCCCCTCCCGCTTCTGCTCCAGGATGTGCGCCGACCAGCCGGCGACGCGCGCGCAGCTGAACATGCTCGTGAACAGCTCGGCGGGCACCTCGGCGGTGTCCAGGACGACCGCCGACCAGAACTCGACGTTCGTCGCCAGCACGCGGTCGGGCTTGCGGGCCTGCAGCTCGGCGAGCGCGGCCTGCTCGAGCGCCTCGGCGACCTCGAAGCGCGGGGAGTCCAGCTCGCGGGCGGTGCGGCGCAGCACGCGGGCGCGCGGGTCCTCGGCGCGGTAGACGCGGTGCCCGAACCCCATCAGGCGCTCGCCGCGGTCGAGCGCGTCCTTCACCCAGCGATCGGCGTCGCCGAGCTGCTCGACCTCGTCGAGCATCGTGAGCACACGCGACGGGGCCCCGCCGTGCAGCGGGCCGGAAAGGGCGCCGACGGCGCCCGAGAGCGCCGCGGCGACGTCCGCGCCGGTCGAGGTGATGACGCGCGCGGTGAACGTCGAGGCGTTCATGCCGTGCTCGGCCGCCGAGATCCAGTAGGCGTCGATCGCCTTCGCGTGCTCGGGGTTGCACTCCCCCCGCCAGCGGTACAGGAAGCGCTCGGCGATCGTCGCGCCCTGGTCGATCACCTGCTGCGGCACCCACGGCAGGCCGATGCCGCGAGCCGACTGCGCCACGAACGAGAGCGCCATCACCGAGGCGCGCGCAAGGTCGGTGCGCGCCTGCGCGTCGGAGATGTCGAGCACCTGGCCCATCCCCCACTCGGGGGCGAGCATCGCCAGCGCGGCCTGCACGTCGACGCGCGGATCCCCGGATCGCACGAGCAGCGGGTGCGGCTCGGCGGGAAGCAGGCCCGGGTCCATCGTCCCGTCCACGAGCAGGCCCCAGACCTTCTCGTAGGGCACCACGCCGACGAGGTCCTCGATGTCGACGCCCCGGTAGCGGAGCGCGCTGCCCTCCTTGTCGGGCTCGGCGATCTCGGTGGCGAAGGCGACGACGCCTTCGAGGCCAGACTGGACCTCGCTCACGATGGGCTCCCCTGGTCGGTGCGTTCGGGCACCGGGAGAGTAGTGATCCACCTGATGCGCCCCCGCGCCGCGACGGGCGGGTAGATTCCGCCTCCCCGTCCCGAGGAGCGCACCGTGACCGACGCCGCCACCGCCGCCGACCTGATGTTCCGCCCCGTCACCGAGCTCGCCGGGCTCGTGCGCGCCGGCGAGGTGACGGCGCGCGAGCTCGTGGAGTCGTCGCTGCAGCGCATCGACGCGCTCAACCCCGAGTACAACGCGTTCATCGACGTCTTCCACGACGAGGCGCTCGCGACGGCAGACGCCGTCAGGCCCGGCGACGAGCGGCCGCTGGCGGGCGTGCCGATCGCGATCAAGAACAACCGCCCGGTCGCCGGCAAGCGCTGGACGTTCGCCTCGGCGCTGTTCGGGGACTTCCTGGCCCCGATGGACGCGGTGCTCGTCGCGCGCCTGCGCGAGGCGGGCGCGATCGTCGTCGGCACCACGAACCTGCCCGAGCTCGGGATCGTCAACACGACCGAGCCGCGGCGCTTCGGCGCCACGCGCAACCCCTGGGACCCCGGGCGCACCCCCGGGGGGTCGTCCGGCGGCGCCGCCGCCGCGGTCGCGGCGGGGATGGTCCCGATCGCCCACGCCAATGACGGCGGCGGCTCCACGCGGATCCCGGCGGCCTGCTGCGGGCTCGTGGGCCTCAAGCCGCAGCGCGGGCGCGTGACGCTCGCGCCGCTCGGCGGCTACTCGTTCCTGGGCATCGACGGCGTGCTGACCCGGACCGTCGAGGACACCGCCGTGGCGCTCGACGTGATCGCGGGACCCGACGTCGGCGACGTCGCGTGGGCCGCGCCGCCGGCGGAGCCGTTCGCGCGCCAGGCGCAGGCCGAGCCGCGCGGGCTGCGGATCGCGCTCACGACGCTCTCGCCGGTGACGGACGCCGCCGTGGACCCCGTCTATGCGCAGGCGGTCGCCGATGCGGCGGCGCTGCTGCGCGAGCTCGGGCACGACGTCGTCGAGGCCGACCCGCCGTGGGCGATGCCGGGGCTCGAGGAGGTGTTCGGCGTGCTGTGGGCGCCGATGATCTCGCTGCAGACCGCGTTCGGCGCGCAGATCGCCGGGCGCGAGCCGACCGACGAGGATCTCGAGCCGCTGTCGATGGCGCTCTGGCGGGCGGCGCGCGAGGTCGACGCGCTGACCTACGCCGGGGCGGAGGTGCAGCTGCAAGCCGCCGCACGAGACATCGTGCAGTGGACCGCGCAGTACGACGCAATCCTCTGCCCGGTGCTCGCCGAGCCCCAGCTCGAGCTCGGCACGATCGATACGTGCAGCGACGACCCGATGACGACCGGCTTTCATCGCGCGGCGCTCTTCACGCCGTTCACGCCGGTCTCGAACCTCACCGGCTCGCCGGCGATCAGCGTGCCCCTCTACCACCGCGACGACCTCGGCCTGCCGGTGCCGGTGCAGCTCATCGGGCAGCCGGAGGGCGAGGGGGCGCTGCTCGCGCTGGCGGCGCAGCTCGAGCGCGCGCTGCCGTGGGGCGGGCGCCGCGCGCCCGTCGCCTGAACGCAGCCGCTACGCGGCGCCGAGCACGCGCGCCATCGGCTGCGGCGTGACGCCCAGCCGCTCGGCGTCGCGCGTGCCGCGCGCGGTCGTGCGCGAGACCTCGAGCAGCTCGGCCTCGTCCCAGGTCACCGGCGTGCGGCTGCCCAGCACCGTCTCGCCCAGGCGCAGCGCCTGGCGCACGAGCGGCGCGGGGATCTTGAGCAGCGGGCGGGGGCGACCGGAGGCGGCGGCCGCCAGGCGCACGATCGTCTCGTGGCTCAGCGTCTCGGGCCCGGCCAGCTCGACGCGCGCGTGCCGCTCGTCCGCCGCCGGCCCGCGCTCCAGCGCGGCGACGAGGCAGGCGGCGACATCCTGTGCCCAGATCGGCTGGTACAGCGCGCGGCCCTGGCCCGGGAACGGCAGCAGCGGCAGCAGCGACAGGCGCTCGAGCACCGTCAGCCAGGCATCGCCGGGCGCATAGACGAGCGACGGGGCGAAGGTCGTCGTCGGCATCGCCGCGGCGCCCACCGCCTCCTCCGCGAGCGCCTTGGCGCGCAGGAAGCGCGTGCGGTCGTGGCTGCTCGCGCCGAGCGCCGAGAAGAACACGAAGTGCTCGACGCCGGCCCGCTCGGCCGCCTCGACCATGCGCCAGGTGGCGATCCCGCCCAGCTCCTCGATCGAGCCGCGCGGCTGGTCGCGGATCGAGGCCGCCAGGTGCACCACGGTGGTCACGCCCCGCATCGCGTTGCGAAATGACGGCGGGTCGGCGAGGTCGCCGAGCGCGATCTGCACCCGCACGCGCTCGGCGCCGAGCCGCCTGGGGTCTCGCACCAGGCAGCGCACCTGCGTCCCGGCCGCCGTCAGCCGCGGCAGCAGCGCGGAGCCGATGAGCCCCGTGGCGCCGGTCAGCAGCAGCATCGCCGGGAGCGTATCGCGGCACGGCGCCGCCGCTCGGTAGCATGCAGCGCCCGCCGTCACGAAGCGAGAACCGAGGACCAACTTCCCCACATGGCGTACGTCATCGCAGAGCCCTGCATCGGCACGAAGGACAACTCCTGCGTCGAGGTCTGTCCCGTCGACTGCATCCATCCGACGCCGGACGAGCCCGACTACGACAAGGTCGAGATGCTGTACATCGACCCCGAGGAGTGCATCGACTGCGACGCCTGCGTCGAGGCCTGCCCGGTGGACGCCTGCTTCGCCGAGGACCAGCTTCCGGACGAGTGGCAGAAGTACTCCGCGATCAACGCGGAGTACTACGCCAGCCGGTAGGACCTCCCGCTACCCCGCGGCTGCGAGGCGGGCGGCGAGCGGGCGCGCCAGCGCCTGGGGGGCCAGCACGCGCAGCACCGGCTCCACAGCCGCCAGCGGCGCCGTGCGCTCGTCGGCCGCGAGCTGGGCGAGCCACGTGCCCTCCGGGGCCTCCACCGCGACCAGCAGCAGCGCCTCGAGCCCCTGGTCGGCCAGGCGGGCGCGCAGGCCTCGGGGCGCGGACGGATCCTCGCTTCTGACGACGACGCCGCCGCGGCCCTCCACGAGCCCCCCGAGACGCAGCGCGACGAGGTCCGGGGCGTCGAGCCACGGGGCGCGGCGCGCCAGGTCCGCCAGCTGCCCGGGGCGGGCGGCGGCGCCGAGGTCGCGCGGGTCGGCGCCGCCCATGGCGAGTGCGACCGCCCAGCCGCTGGCGTCCGCGGCGTCCGCGACCGCCCGCAGCACCCCGGCGAGGCGCTCGGCGGGGTCGGCGTCGGCGAGCGGGCCGTCGAGGACGGCCAAGGCGTCGACGAGCAGCCGGCCGGCGTCGGGGTCCCCGCCGTGGCGCAGCGCGCGGCGCCCTGCGCCCTGCGACCCGCCCACCCCGCCGTGCTGGGCGCCCGAGGCGACGACGACGCGGCCGCGGCCGGCGCGCTTGGCGGCGTACTGCGCGGCGTCCGCGGCGCGCAGCAGGTCGGCGGGGCGGCCCTGGCCGGCCCGCAGGGCGGCGACGCCGCACGAGATGCCGACGGCCGGCCGGGCCTGCGTCAGGCGCCGCGCGAGGGCGTCGGCGACCTCGCGACCGGCGACCTCGTCGGCCCGCTCGAGCAGCACGCAGAACTCGTCGCCGCCGATGCGGTGGACGCTCGCGTGGGCGCGGCCGGCGACGACGTCCTGCAGCACATGGGCCACGCTACGCAGCGCGGCGTCGCCCGCCTCGTGACCGTCGTGGTCGTTGAGCTCCTTGAGGTTGTCCACGTCGCAGAGCACAAGCGCCAGGTCGTGTCCCTGGCTGCGCGCCTGCAGCACCGCCGCCTCGATCGCCTCGTCGAAGGCACGGCGGTTGAGCAGCCCGGTGAGCCCGTCGGTGTGGGCCAGCTCGGAGACGCGCGAGAAGACCTCCGCGCGGCCGATGGCTGCGCCGATCTGGCCGCTGATCGCGTGCAGGAAGCGCGCGTCGCGCTGGTCGAAGGGCGGCTGGCCCGCGGTGCGCGCTGCCCAGATCTGACCCCACGTCTCGCCGCCGAAGCGGATCGGGACCGCGACGGACGACTGCTTCCCCAAGGCGACGAGCAGCTCGCGCTCGACGGCCGGCGTGCCGGGGTCGTCGGCCGAGCAGGAGTAGGTGCCGCCCTCCTCGAGCACGCGCCGCAGCATCCGGTCGCCTTCGAGCAGGTAGATCTCGTCGGCCGGGTGGTGCTCCTCGCCGGGCCCGAGGTCGCCGACGTTGACGAGCGTGCGCAGCATCCCGCGCTCGGGCATCCAGCGCTCGATCGACAGCGATGCCGCGTCGATCGCGACACGCGACTCCTCCGCGGCGACGTCGAGAACGTCGTCGAGACGGTGCGCTGCCGCCACCGCTGAGGCGACGGAGATCAGTGCGACAAGCTCCCGCTCGAGGCTCGGCTCCCCGGCGGCCGTGCCGGTGAGGAGGGTCTCGAGGTCGGGGCGGGCGGTGCCCGCGCCGGTCGGCTCGCGAGACTCGGCGAGCAGCGCGCTCACGACGTGGGGGTCGAACTGCGTGCCCGAGCAGCGGCACAGCTCGGCGGTCGCCGCCTCGCGCGGCAGCGCGGTGCGATAGGGCCGGTCGCTGACAAGCGCGTGCCATGCGTCGCAGGCGAGCACGATCCGCGAGCTCAGCGGAATCTGCGAGCCGCGCAGGCCGTCCGGATAGCCGCGCCCGTCCCAGCGCTCGTGCTCGTGGCGCACGGCCCGGGCGACCGCCTCGAGCCCGGGCACCGAGGCGAGGATCCGCTCACCGATCACCGGGTGTTCGCGCATCAGCGCCCACTCGCGCTCGTCGAGGGGGCCGGGCTTGTGCAGGACCTCGTCCGGGATGCCGATCTTGCCGACGTCGTGCAGCAGCGCGACCGCCGCGAGCTCGGCCATCTGCGCCCCGTCGAGCCCGAGCCTGGCGCCGACACCGAGCGAGAGGTCGTGGACCGCGTCGGCGTGCTCCCCCGTGTAGCCGTCGCGGGCCTGCAGGGTCACCGCGAGCGCGCGGACCACCGCGCGCACGGTCTCGCTCGCACGGCTGCGCTCGCGCTCGAGCTCGCGCAGGACCGCGACGAGCGCGCCGTCGCCCTCGGAGAGGCCGCGCGCGACCCGCAGCGCCTCCCGGCGCAGCTCGGAGCGCGACTGACGATCGTCGGCCATCGCCGCTGATATCGACCGTGCGGGCGCGCGGCTGGAGCGCCCGCCGGGTGGCCGTGGACGCCGGCGGAGCGGCGCCCGGCGGCCGGTCAGGCCATCGGAAGGCTCATCCCGACGGGCTTGGGCGCCGCCGCCGCAGGCTCCTGGCCGCCGCCGGGGGCAGGCCCGGCGGCCTGCAGAATGGGCAGCTCCACCGGGAAGCAGGCGACCAGGCCGCGCGCGGCCTGGCGGATCGCCTGGGCCGCAGGGTCGTCGGGGTCGCTGAAGACCAGCGGCTCACCGGCGTCCGACTGCGCTCGCAGCGGCATCGTGAGCGGGACCTTCCCGAGCAGCGGCACGTCGAGCTCATCCGCGAGCTCCTGGCCGCCGCCCTCGCCGAAGATCGCAAAGCGCTCGCCGCCCGGGGTGACGAACCCGGCCATGTTCTCGATCACGCCCGCGACCTCGAGGTCGACCTTGGAGGCCATCTCGGCCGAGCGTCGGGCGACCTTCTGGGCTGTCGGCTGCGGCGTCGTGACGATCACGAACTTCGCCTGGGGCAGGAGCTGGGCGAGCGTCATCGCGACATCGCCGGTGCCCGGTGGCAGGTCGACGAGCAGGAAGTCGAGCTCGCCCCAGTCGACGTCCTCCAGGAACTGCGTGAGCGCCTTGTGCAGCATCGGGCCGCGCCAGACGACGGCCGCGTCCTCCTCGACGAAGAACCCGATCGACATGACCTTCACCCCGCCCGACTGCAGCGGCACGATCTTGCGCTCGGGCGAGACCGGCGGACGCCCCTGGACGCCGAACATGCGTGGGATCGAGTAGCCCCACACGTCGGCGTCGAGCACGCCCACCTTGCGGCCCTCGGCGGCGAGCGCGGCTGCCAGGTTCGCGGTGATCGTGGACTTGCCCACACCGCCCTTGCCCGAGCCGATGCAGACCACGTTCGCCACCTGCGCGAGCGCGCCGGCCGGCAGGGACCCGCGTCCGAGGCGCCGCTGCAGGTCCGCCCTCTCGCGGTCGGAGAGGACATCGAAGGCGACGCCGACGCGCGTGACGCCGGGGAGCGCGCCGACGGCCTGCACGACCGCATCCTGGAAGTGGTTGCGGATCGGGCAGCCCGGGGTCGTCAGCGAGACGGTGACGTCGACGGCGCCGTCGTCGTGCTGCTCGACCGAGCGCACCATGCCGAGCTCGACGATCGAGCGACGGAGCTCGGGGTCGATGACCGACTCGAGCGACTTGAGGATCTCGTCATGCGTGGGCATGCCTGCATTGTCGCAGGCGGCCGCCGCCGGCCGGGCCCCGAACGTGCCGAGGGCCGCCGGTGATGGCGGCCCTCGACGGGGAGGAGAGGGTGCTGCATCCACCGGCGGATATGTGGCCGGGGAACCTCCGCCGGCCGGGCCCTCTCAGCCCCGGCCGGCGGCGAAGCGGTGTCTACGCGGCGATGTTCTGCACGCGGTCGATCACGGGGCGCACGACGTCGGCGACCTGCGGGACCTGCAGGTTCGTGACCTGCGACTGGACCTCGCGGACCTGCTGCTCGACGTCCTTGCGCAGCGAGCGCACCTCGCGCTCGACGCGCGTGCGGTTGCGCTTGAACTCGCGCTCGACGCGGTTGCGGCGGCTGCGCAGCTCACGCTCCACGCGCGTGCGGTTGCGCTTCACGCGGCGCTGCGCGCGGGTGCGGGCGGTCTCGCCGCGCTTCTCGAGCTTCTTGAGCTCCTTCTCGGCGGCCTCGCGCGTGCCGTAGCGGGTGCGCAGGTCCTCGAGCGTCTCGACGAACGTGTCGCGCGCGCTGAGCACGGCGCCGACCTGGACGTAGGCGGCGCGCTCGGCGTAGTTGCCGGCGAGCAGGGCCGCGGAGCGGCCGGTCGAGAACGCGTCGGTGCGCAGAGTCCGGGCATCAGTGGCCGCGGTGCGGGCGTCGGAGCGGACCGTGCGGGCGTCGGCCTTGGCGCGGTCGGCGGCGCGGCGGGTTGCGGCCTTCCGGGCACCGGTCTTGCGGCCGGCGGCGGTCTTCGACGCAGCGGCGCGCTTGGCAGCGGTGCTGCGGGTCGCCGACGGCGTCGTCTTCGGTGTGGGGGTGGTGGGCGTGTCAGCCATGAGAAGCCTCTCTCTCAGGTAGTCCTTAGAACTAATGACCTTACAGGAAGTGTAGCACAGGATCGAACACTCGTTCGCTCGTACACCTGTTCGCAATACGCCCCGCCGGGCGCGCGGTTACAGGGCCGGGATCGCCGCGACGAGCTCGAGCGCCGCCGACGACCGCGCGGCGACCACCGGCGCCAGCGGGCGCAGGTCGTCGAGCGGCGCGGCGAGCGGCGCCGCGAGGCCCGGGAAGGCCACGAGCCCGCCGCTCTCGCGCACGACGAGCTGTCCCGCCGCCGCATCGACCGAGCGGCAGGGACCGAGCGACGCCATGCCGTCGACGCGCCCCGCCGCTACCTGGCAGAGCGAGACCGCGATCGCCCCGATCGCGCGCACGCGGTGCGCGGCTGCCACGAGGGCCTCCGACGACGCCTGCAGGCGTGCCGGCGCCGCCGACTCGACGGCGACGAGCTCGAGGCGACCCTGCGGCGTGCGGCGTTCGGCCGGGACCTCCGCGAGCGGCACGTCGTCGAGCCACGCCCCCGCGCCGCGCTCGGCGCGCCACTCCTCGCCCGGGCCGAAGTCGAACACGTAGCCGAAGACGACGTCGGCCATCGTCGGCCCGTCCGCGACCGCGATCGACAGGGCGTGGTGCCCGAGGCCGCGCTTGGCGTTCAGTGAGCCGTCGATCGGGTCGACGACGACGCGCACGGCGGGGTCGCCGAAACCGACGACGCCGCGCTCCTCGCTGACCGCGGTGAAGCGCGCGCCGGCGGCGTACAGGGCGTCGAGCTCGGCGAAGACCGCGTCCTCGGCGGCCTGGTCGAGCACGAGCGTGCGGTCGCCGCCGCGGCCGACGGTGCCGGTCTCGCGAAGGCGGTCGGCACCCGGCGTGGTCGCAGCGAGGACGGCGCCGATCGCAGCAGCCGACCGCCGGCACGCGCCGAGCCAGTCGTGCCCGAGAGCGGCTGCCGGCGAGCCCATCGCCCACCTATCCTAGGACCGTGCCCGCTCCCCTCGAGGGTCTCACCGAACGCCAGCGCGAGGTCGTGACCCATACGGGGGGTCCGCTGATCGTGCTCGGCGCCGCGGGCACCGGCAAGACGCGGGCGCTGGCCGCGCGTCACGCATGGCTCGCCGGCCCTGGGGGCCTCGAGCCCGAGCACGTCCTGGCGCTCACCCACTCCGCGGCGGCCGTCGATGCGCTGCGCGCGCAGGTCGAGCGCGGGATCGACCGCGGCTTCGCCGAGTTGCACGTGCACACGGTCGCGGGCTTCTGCGCGCGGCTGCTGCGCGATGAGGCGCTCGAGGCGGGGCTCGACCCGTACGTCGTGACGGTCTCGCCGGCCGACCGCCTGGCGATGCTGCTCGAGCGCGTCGACGAGCTGCGCCTGCGCCTGCACGACTTCCGTGGGAACCCGGCGGCGCTCCTGGAGAGCGTCGTCGCCCGCATCGACCGCCTCAAGGACGCGATCATCACCGCCGACGAGGTCGCGGCCTGGGCCGGCACGCTCCCCGCGGGCGACGAGCGCGCGGACCGCGAGCGCGAGTTCGCCGAGGTCTACCGCGCCCACGACCGGATGCTGCGCGCGGCCGGGGCGCTCGACACCGGTGACCTGGTGCTGATCGCGGCGCGCCTGCTCGAGCGCCCGCACGTGCGCGCGCGCGTCGCCGAGCGCTACCGCCACGTCGTCGTCGACGACACGCAGGATCTTGCGTACGCGCACCTGCGCCTCGTCCTTGCCCTCACCAGCGAGCACCGCGGGCTGACCGCCGCCGGCGACCCCGACCAGGCGATCGCGCGGGCGCGCGGCGCGGCGAGCAAGAACTTGCACGACATCGCGGCCGCGCTGCGCGAGGCGCGGACCGTGCGCCTCGAACAGTCGCTGCGCTGCCCGCGGCGGGTGCTGACCGCCGCACAGGCCGTCGTGGCGGCCGACCCCGAGCGGGTCGCCCCGGCCGTCGACGCGCCCGCGGGCGGCGACGTGCGGTTCTGGCGCTGCGCGAGCGAGCGCGCGCAGGCGCAGGCTGCCGCCGCGCACGTCGAGCGGCTCGTCAACTCCGGCGTCGAGCCGGGCGAGATCGCGGTGCTCGTGCGCTCGGTGCGCCAGGAGGGCCAGGCGGTGACGGCGGCGCTCGAGGAGCGCGCGGTCCCCTATCGCCTCACGGGCGCCGCTGCGCTCTTCGACCGCGCGGAGGTCAAGGACGTGCTCGCGTGGCTGCGCCTGCTGATCGATCCGTCCGACGCGGGCGCGGTCGTCCGCGCCCTGGCACGCCCGCCGGTCGAGCTGCGGGCGGTCGACCTCGCGCGCTGCGTGCAGATCGCGCGCCGGCGGCGGCTCGACATGGTCGCGGCACTCGGCGCCGCGGTCGAGTCGCCCCAGATCGACCCCGCCGCACGCGAGCGGATCCTCGGCTTCCTCAAGCTCCACCGCCAGATCGCCTCGCAGCTCGACCAGGCCCGCCCGGATCTGTTCGTCCACCGCCTGATCGACCGGCTGGGCCTGCGCCGCCAGCAGCTGTTCGCCGCACAGGCCGACGTGGTCGAGCGGCTCGTGAGCCTCGCGCGGCTCTCGGACCTCGCCGCGCAGTACGCGCGCCGCGCGCCGCAGGCCACGGGGCGTGAGTTCGCGACGTCCATCGCCGCCGCCGCCGAGGCCGGCCTGCGCGAGGACGAGACGCCGGGCGGCCTCACGCAGCCCGGCGCCGTGCAGGTCATGGCGATGCACATGACCAAGGGCCGCGAGTTCCGCCACGTGCTCGTCCTCGGGCTGCAGTCCTCGCGGATGCCGGGCGCGCGCCGACTCGCCGTGGAGCCGATCCCGGACGCGCTGCTGCACGAGGAGCTGCCGGCCGACACACGGGCGGCGCACGTCGCGGAGATGCGCCGCCTGCTGCACCTCGCGATGACACGCGCGCGCGAGGGGCTCGTGCTCGCCTACTCGGCGCGCACCGAACGGGGCGCCCTGCAGCCGCCCTCCCCGTTCGCCGAGGACGCGCTCGTCGCGGTCGGCGGCGGATGGGAGGAGCGCGGCGAGGAGCTGTTCGGCCCGCAGGAGGCGCTACATGCCGCGTTCACCGAGCTGCGCGCCGAGCTCCTCGCCGATCTGCCGCGCGTCGCCGGGGCCCTGGGCGAGCTGCGCCTGGACGCCGACGTCGAGGTGACGCTCGGCGTCACGCGCTACCTCGAGCTCGTGAAGCTCGCGGCCGTGCTGGGGCGGCGCGACGGGCAGGAGGTCGAGGATGCGCTCGCACAGGCGAACGCCGTCCTGCTGCAAGCGGCCACCTCGCAGCAGCGCGAGGTCCTCGAGGCGAGCCCGCTCGACGACCTGATCCTCGACGCCGAGCGCGACGCGCGCGCGCGCAGCGCGGCGATCGCGCGCCGTGGCGAGCCCTCGCTCGAGGCCTTCCTCCCGCGCCGCGGCGAAGGGCTCGTGCTGTCCGCGTCGGACATCGAGACCTACCGCACCTGCCCGCTGCGCTACAAGTTCGCGCGGGTCTTCCGGATCCCGTCCGAGCCGACCGTGAACCAGCGCTTCGGCATCCTCGTCCACCAGGTCCTCGAGCGCTACCACCAGTCCGGCGGGCGGACCCTCGACGAGCTGCTCGGCCTGCTCGAGGCGGGCTGGCGGCGCGGCGGGTTCGGCATGGGCGAGGAGGAGCGCCAGCTGCGCGCGAAGGCCGAGGCGGCGCTGCGCAAGTACCGGGACCGCCTGCAGGCCGAGGACAGCGAGCCGATCTGGTTCGAGAAGCCGTTCCAGTTCCGGCTCGGCGTCCACACGCTGCGCGGTCGCGTGGACCGCGTCGACCGCCTCCCCGGCGGCGGCTACGAGCTCATCGACTACAAGACCGGGCGGCCGCGCACGGCGGCCCAGCTGCGCGAGGACGTGCAGCTCTCGCTCTACGCGGTGGCAGCGCGCGAGGCGTGGGACGTCGAGTCCGAGCGACAGAGCTACCACTACGTCCTCGATGACGAGAAGGTGCCCGTGCCGACCGGCGACGTCGACCGCGACTGGATCGGGGAGACCGTGCTCGAGGTCGCCGACGGGATCCTTGGCCAGGGCTTCGAGCCCACGCCGTCCTACTCTGCATGCTCGTGGTGCGACTACCGCATCGTGTGCCCGGCGGCGGAGCGGTGAGCCGCCGGCAGCGCACCGACGGCCTCGACGGCCTGCGCGCGCTGGCTGCGCTCTCGGTGCTCTCGTTCCACGTGTGGCTGTACCGCGACAACCGCCCGCACCTGCTGGGCGAGCGCCGGCTGCTGGACCACGCGATGCTGCAGATGAACCTCGGCCTGATCTGCTTCTTCGTGCTGTCCGGGTTCCTGCTGCACCGCGCCTTCGCGCGCGCGGCGCTGACCGGCGGCCCGGCGGTCGACGCGCGCAGCTACGCGCTGCGCCGCGCGGCGCGGATCGTCCCGGCCTACTACGTCTGCCTAACCGGCTGCCTCGTGCTCTTCGCCGCGGTCGACTACCGGCCGATCACGCCGTCGGCCGAGCAGCTGCCGTTCTTCGCGCTGTTCGCACAGAACTACTCGACCGACACGCTGATGCAGCTCAACCCGGTCACGTGGACGCTGTCGGTCGAGGCGGCCTTCTACGTCGCGCTGCCGCTGATCGGGATCCTCATCCTGTGGCTTGCCCGCGGCAGCGCGCGGGCGCAGGCGCTCGTGCTGCTGGGCTTCGTCGCCCTGACGGTCCTGTGGCGCGGGCTGGAGCTGCACCACGGCTGGGGACCCGTCGCCGACAAGACGCTCCCAGCCTACCTCGGGCACTTCGCGCTCGGCATGCTCGCGGCCCTGTGGGTTGAGCATCGCCGGCTTGCCGGAGGCCCGCCGCTGACCGCGGCCAGGACGGCGCTGCTCGGCGCGGGCGGCCTCGCGCTCGTGGTCGCGCTGGCGACCTGGCACGAGACGACGCTCGACCTGTTCGGCTCGCGCGATGTCGCCGCGAACCTGCCCGCCGCGGTCGGATTCGCGCTGATCGTCGCGGCCGTCGCCGCGGGCAGCGGGCCGAGCATCGGCTGGCTCTCCGCCAGGCCGCTCGTGTTCGTCGGCGTCATCTCCTACGGCGTCTACCTCTGGCACCTGCCCCTGCTGCTCGTCGCGCGTGAGGCGGGCGTGCTGCCGCACGACCTGGCGCCGCGGCTGCTCACCGTGCTCGGGCTCGCGCTCGCGGCGGCGTGGCTGAGCTGGGTCGCGGTCGAGCGCCCGGCGATGCGCTGGGCCGCGCGGCGCCCGCGGAGGGCCGTGCGGGCTCAGGTGCGAGCGGTGCCCGTGGCGCAGGGCGAGTAGCCGCGGCGCTCAGCCGCTGAGCGCCTGCGCAAGGTCGGCGACCAGGTCGCGCGCGTCCTCGACGCCGCACGAGAGGCGCACGAGGTCGGCGGGGACCGCCGCGGCTGACCCCTCGACCGAGCCGTGGGTCATCGCCTGCGGGACCTCGATCAGCGACTCGACGCCGCCGAGCGACTCGGCGAGCGTGAAGATGCGCGTGCGGGTGCAGATCGCGTGCGCTTCGGCGTGGCGGAAGGAGACCATGCCGCTGAAGCCCGGCCAGCGCACGTCGCGCACGCCCTCCTCGCCCTGGAGGAAGGCCACGACCTCGCGCGCGTTCGCGGCGTGCGCGGCCATGCGCAGGTGCAGGGTGCGCAGCCCGCGGTGCACGAGGAAGCAGTCCAGCGGCCCGGGAACCGCGCCGGCGGCGTTCTGCACGAAGCGCACGCGCCCGTGCAGGTCGGGGTCGGCGACGACCACCGCGCCCAGCACCGTGTCCGAATGCCCGCCCAGGTACTTCGTCGCCGAGTGCACGACGGCGCCGGCGCCGAGCTCGAGCGGGCGCTGGTTGACCGGCGTGGCGAAGGTGTTGTCAACGACCACCAGCGCGCCGGCGCTGCGCTCGACGACGTCGCGGACGTCGATGACATCCAGGCGCGGGTTCGTCGGCGTCTCGACCCAGACGATCCGCGTCTCGGGGCGGATCGCCGCGGCGAGCGCGTCGAGGTCGGTCTGGTCGACGAGCGTGTGCTCCAGGCCCCAGCGCGAGAGCACCCTGTCCACGAGCCGGAAGGTGCCGCCGTAGAGGTCGATCGGCAGCACGATGTGGCCGCCGGCCGAGCAGGCCGCGGTGATCAGCGCGTGCTCGGCGGCCAGACCGGACGCGAACGCGGTCGCGTGCCCGCCCTCGAGCAGGCCGAGCGCGTCCTCGAGCGCGCGGCGCGTCGGATTGGCGGTGCGCGCGTAGTCGTAGTCCTCGACGAACTCGCCCGGGGCGGGCTGCGCGAACGTCGAGGTCTGGTGGATCGCCGGGATGACCGACCGGAAGTGCGGGTCCGGCTCAAGGCCCGCGTGGACGGCGCGCGTGGCAAGCCGCGCGTCCGGCGGGAGCTTCGAGGCGCTCATCGCGCCAATGCTTCCAGGAGATCCGTCCGCGTGACGATCCCGACCGGGCGCCCGTCCTGCGTGACGAGCAACGCCTGGCGCTCACCGCTGAGGAGCTCGACGGCCTCGCGTACCTCGTCGCTGACCGAGACGGCGGGGAACGGCGGCTCCATGACGTCGACGACCTGCGCGCCCAGCAGCGAGGCGTCGCCGGTCGCATGGCGCAGCAGCCCGCGCTCGCCGATCGAGCCGACGACCGCGTGCGGGTCGTTGCCGCTGACGACGGGCAGCTGCGAGACGCGGTGCTCGTGCAGCAGCGCGATCGCGTCGCGCACGCGGTCGTGGGTGCGCACGCTGACGAGTGGCGGGATCTCGCCGCCGCGCTGCTTGCGCACGAGGACCTCGCCGACCGTCGCGTCGCCGCCGCGCTCGAGGAAGCCGTGCTGGGTCATCCAGGCGTCGCTGAAGATCTTCGACAGGTAGCTGCGCCCGCCGTCGGGCAGGATCACCGCGACCATCGCCTCGGGGTCGTCGATGCCGGCGGCCACCTGCAGCGCGGCGTGCAGCGCCGTGCCGCACGAGCCGCCGGCGAGGATGCCCTCGAGCTGGGCCAGCCGGCGCGTGGCCAGGAAGGACTCCTTGTCGCTGACGGTCACGTAGCGGTCGACGATCCCCGGGTCGAAGGTCGCCGGCCAGAAGTCCTCGCCCACACCCTCGACGAGGTAGGGCTTGACGGCCTCCTCGCCCCCCGAGTAGATCGACCCGACCGGGTCGGCGCCGATCACCTCGATCGCCGGATTGCGCTCCTTCAGGTAGCGGCCGGTGCCGGTGATGGTCCCGCCGGTGCCGACGCCCGCGACGAGGTGGGTGATGCCCCCGCCGGACTGGCGCCACAGCTCGGGGCCGGTGCTCGCGTAGTGCGCGGCGGGGTTTGCGGGGTTGAAGTACTGGTTGGGCTGGAAGGCCCCGGGGATCTCCTCGGTCAGGCGGTCGGCCACGCGGTAGTAGGACTCCGGCGAATCGGGCGGCACGGCCGTCGGCGCGACGACGACCTCGGCGCCGTACGCGCGCAGGAGGTCGATCTTCTCCTTGCTCATCTTGTCAGGCATCACCGCGATCACGCGGTAGCCCTTCAGGCGGGCGGCGATCGCCAGGCCCGTCCCCGTGTTCCCCGAAGTGGGCTCGACGATCGTGCCGCCGGGCTGCAGCCGCCCGTCGCGCTCGGCGGCCTCGATCATCGCGATCGCGACGCGGTCCTTGATCGAGCCGCCCGGGTTGAGGTACTCGACCTTGGCGACGAGCTGCGGTGTGAGGCCGGCGCCGATGCGCGAGAGCCGCACGAGCGGCGTGTTCCCCACGGCGTCGAGCAGCGAGTCCTTGATGTCGGCGGCGGCCGCGGTGAGCTGGGTCATGACATCGGGAAGTGAACCATCCGTTCGATGCGCGCTGCAACTGGCCGTAGATCCTTCGGCCAATTTGCGGTCTCCCCTTCTTTCCTTCGGGCTGATGGGCGATCATGCGCGCGATGCCGAATCATCCGCACGCACCGCTCGACGCCGTCGACCGTGCGATCCTCGAGGCGCTCAGCGCCGACGCACGGCTCTCGAACGCGCGACTCGCCGAGCGCGCGGGCATCGCCCAGTCCACGTGCCTGGCGCGCGTGCGCGCGCTGCGCGAGCGCGGGGTGCTCACCGGCTTCCACGCAGAGGTCGACCTCGCGGCACTGGGCCGCCCGCTGCAGGCGCTCGTCGCCGTGCGCCTGGCCGTGCACAACCGCGAGCAGATCGACGAGTTCACCGCCCACATACGCTCGCTGGCCGGCGTCCTGTCGGTCTTCCACCTCGCCGGCCCAACCGACTACCTCGTCTGGATCGCCGCCGAGTCCGCCCAGGACCTTCGCGAGTTCGTCGTCGACCACCTCGCCACGGACCCGGCGGTCGCCCACGCCGAGACATCGCTGATCTACGAGCACTCCCGCGGCCCGGGGATCTGGGGCTCCCTGGATCCGAAGTAGGCGCCGCGCGGGGCCGGGTCCACCGGTGGGCGCGGTGGGCCGGAACGCGGACGCCGACGGTCCGGAACCCAGCCCGCCGGACCGTCGCGCCGCCACCGCCGCCGGCTGAGCCACGAACGGGCACCAAAGGGGAACGCCCGGGGAACCACACGCGCCGGCACCACCACGCCGATCACCCGAAACCGGGTGGGCCGGATCGCGGACGTCCACCGTCCGAAACCCAGCCCACCGGACCGAGCCGACCGCCCGCGCCCCACGGTGGGCCGAATCGCGGACGCCCGCGGTCCGAAACCCAGCCCAGCGGGCCGGGCCGGCGAACGCCCGCAACCGGGCCACGGGCGGACCCCACCACACGTCCCGCCACCCACGCCCCTCGAGCGAGAGATCGCGGATGAGTGACGCCGCACGCCGGCGGGGTGCTGTGGCGGAGCCACCGCCCCCGCCGAGCGGGCGGCGTCAATCGCCGCGAGCTCCGCGAATCACTCCTCGCCGCGTTGGTTGAGGAACCGCTGAAACTCCCGCGCCAGCACATCCCCCGACGGCACGTCCGCCGACTCGGGCGCCGGGGCCTCGGCGTCGGCCGCCTGCTCGAGGCGCTCGACGAAGCGGCGCACGTCGTCGTCCCCCGCAACGGCGTTGGTGACGCGGCGCTCGTACTCGCCCGCGGCCGTCTCGAGCTCGCTGGCGTCGACGTTGACACCGACGAGCGACTCGAGCTTGCGCACGAGAGCCAGCGCGGCCTTTGGGTTCGGCGCCGCAGCGACATAGTGCGGGACGCTCGCCCACAGGCTCGCGGCCGGCATCCCGGCCTCGGCGAAGGCCGAGTGCAGCACACCGGTGATCCCGGTGGGGCCCTCGTAGTCGGTGGGCCCGAGGCCGATCCGCCCGGCGAGCGCCTCGTCGGAGGCGATGCCGACGAGCGGCACGGGGCGGGTGTGCGGCACGTCGGCGAGCAGCGCGCCGAGGGTGACCGAGAGCTGGACGCCGAGCGCCTCGGCGAGCTCGATGATCGTCGCGCAGAAGCCGCGCCAGCGCATCGACGGCTCGGGACCCGAGAGCAGCACCAGGTCGCGCGGGGCGCGCGGGGCGCGGGCCGCCCAGATCTCGATCGCCGGCCAGGTGATCTCGCGCGTGCGCCCGTCGACCAGCCGTACGGTCGGGCGTTCGGCCTGGAAGTCGAAGAACTCCTCAGGGTCGATGCGTGCGAAGCGCACGGCGCCCAGCGTCGAGCCGAGGAAGCGCACCGCCGCCGACGCGGATTCCCCGGCGTCGTTCCAGCCGGTGAACGCGCAGACGAGCGCCGGAGCCCGCAGGCGCTCGGGGCGGCTCTCCCAGATCAGGGGCGGCATCCGGTCCACCGTACATCATGCGATGGTGCCCTCCCACGGGTCTTCGACACGCGAGCGCCCGGCCGCCGCCCCTGCTGCGCCCGGCGCGCAACGCGCCGGCTCGGTCGCGACCTTGCGCGAGGGTGACGCGCTCGACGGCATCTACGCCTGCACGCGCAAGGATCGGCTCATCGCACGCACCGGCGCGCCCTACCTGGCAGTGGAGCTGCGCGATCGCAGCGGCGCGCTGCCGGCCCGCCTGTTCCGCGACGCAGACCTGCACGGAGCCCGCTTCGAGCGCGGCGACCTCGTGCGGGCGACCGGGCGCGTCACCCGCTTCCGCGGCGAGCTGCAGGCTGAGCTGACCGCGCTTGCGCGTGCGCCGGAGGGCGCCGCCGACCCGGCCCAGTTCCTGCCCGCGGCCTACCGGGATCTCGACGAGCTCGACGGGTTCCTCGAGCACCTGGCGGGCGAGGTCCGCCAACCCGGCCTGCGAGGCCTGCTCGACACCGTGCTCGACGACGACGCGGTGCGCGCGGCGCTGCGGCGCTCGCCCGCGACGCGCAACGGCCATCACGCCTACCTGGGCGGGCTGCTCGAGCACACGGTCGCGGTCGCCACGCTCGCGTTGGAGGCGTGCACGCTGCACCCGCGGCTCGACCAGGATCTGCTGCTGACCGCGGCGATCGTGCATGACCTGGGCCGCACGCGGGAGCTCACGCTCGGCGCCGAGATCGCGCTGAGCGCCGAGGGCCGCCTGCTCGGCCACGTCGAGCTCGGCCTGCGCACGCTCGACGGCTACGTGCGGGCGAGCGGGCTGGACGACGCGCGCGCGCTGGCGGTCGCGCACTGCGTGCTCACGCACCACGGGCCCGAGACCGCGCCGCAGCGACGCTTCGCATCTGCCGAAGCCCTTGCGCTGTATCGCCTGAACGCGCTCGACGCGAGCGTCAAGGGTGCGATCGAACACGGCCTCGGGCTCGACCTCCCCGGCCCCGACCGCTGAGGTGGCGGCTCGCCGCCTGATCGTCGCGGCCATCGTGATCGCCGCCGCCGTCGCGGCCTTCCTCGCGGGGCGCGCGACGCGCTCGCAGCCGTCACCCGGGCGCCCGCGGGGCGGCTTCGCAGCCGGCTACCTCGCGGGCCGCGAGGCCGCGTTCTCCGGCTTCGACGGCGGCTGGTCCTACGGCGCGCCGTACATCATCACCCTGCGCCGCGGCGGCGTCGGCATCACCTACCGCTTCGTGCGCCGCTGGCCGATGCGACCGGGCACCGAGTACCACGTGTGCGGCCGGGCCGTCTGCACCCGCTCGGGCGCCGCCGTGCCCTGACGAAGGCCCTTCCAAGAGCCGCGGCTCAGGCCGCGGCGTCGCGCGCTGCGCCGACCGGCGCCCCGCCGGCCTCGAGGGCACCCGCCACCGTGTGCAGCAGCGAGTCGCGCGTGAACGGCTTCTGGACGAACGCGAGCTCGCCGTCGCGTGCGCCCTCGAGGACGAGCACGTCCTCGGTGTGGCCCGACATGAAGACGACGCGCAGCCCGGGCGTGAGCTGCGCGGCCCGCTGGGCGAGCTCGTGGCCGCTCAGCCCCGGCATCACGACATCGGTGAGCAGGAGGTCGACGGGCTCCCAGGCGGCCAGCGCCTCGCTCGCGCTCGCAGCCTCGCGAACGTCGTAGCCCTCGGCCGCGAGGATCCTGACGGCCTGGCGGCGCACCGGGTCCTGGTCCTCGACGACGAGCACGCTGGCTGCCGACGGCCCGGCCGGGCGCTCCGGAGCGCGCTCCGGCGGCGCCGTCACCGGTTCGCTGACGGCGGGCAGCACGAAGCGCACCACCGTGCCCGCGCTGGAGGAGTCGAGCGCCACGGTGCCGCCTGAGTCGGTCACGATGCCGTGGACGGTGGCGAGGCCGAGCCCCGTGCCCTCACCGGGACCCTTGGTCGTGAAGAACGGCTCGAACGCGCGGTCCTGCACCTCGGGCGGCATGCCGGTGCCCTGATCGGCGACGGCCACCTCGACGCCCTCCCCGGCGCGGCGCACCGAGATCGTCAGGCGCCCCCCGTCGGGCATCGCGTCACGTGCGTTTACCGCGAGGTTCAGCAGCACCTGCTCGAGCCGCGAGCGGTCGGCCAGGACCGGCGGCAGCCGGTCCTCGCAGCGGATCTCCAGCTCGATGCGCTCGCTGAGCGAGCGCCCGAGCAGCGACTCGAGGTCGCGCACGAGCACGCCCAGGTCGAGCACCTCCGGCGTCACGACCTCGCGGCGGCTGAACATCAGCAGCTGGCGGGTGAGCGCGGCCGCGCGCTCGGCGGCGCGGCCGATCTCCAGCACG
The DNA here is from genome assembly GCA_035542555.1 of Solirubrobacteraceae bacterium. GTDB lineage: Bacteria > Actinomycetota > Thermoleophilia > Solirubrobacterales > Solirubrobacteraceae > F1-60-MAGs163. The sequence goes on from DATKLF010000108.1 coordinate 35,046, forward strand.
TCGTCGCGCACCGGCGAGTCCTCCGCGAGCTCCTCCTCGGCGAAGTTGACGCAGGAGAGGATCACGGAGAGCAGGTTGTTGAAGTCGTGCGCGACCCCGCCGGCGAGCTGGCCGACGCTCTCCAGGCGCTGCGCCTGGGCGAGACGGTGCTCGAGCTCCATGCGCTCATGCTCCGAGCGCCGGCGCTCGGTCACATCCGTGGCGATCGAGCAGACGCCCGAGATCGCGCCGTCCGGGCCGAACAGCGGGAACTTCACCATGAGGAACTGGCGGTCGCCCTCGCCCTCGGCGCCCACGAGCGTCGTCTGGTCCTCGAGCGGGGTGCCGTGCGCGATCACCTCGCGGTCGAGATCGTCGGCGAGCGTGCTCGCCAGTCCCGGCGGCAGCACCTCGGCCGCCGTGCGCCCCAGCGCCGCCTCGGAGCTGACGCCGAACAGCTCCTCCCAGCGACGGTTGACGAGCACGTAGCGCTGATGCAGGTCCTTGACGAAGATCAGCGCCGGCGCGTTGTCCACGATCGCCTGCAGGCGCTGCTCGCCCGCGCGCCGCTCGGCCTCCGCGCGGCGGCGCTCGCTGAGGTCGACGAGCTGCACCAGGAAGTACAGCGGACGCTCGCCGTCGCCGTGCATCAGCGAGACGTGCGAGAGCACGTGCAGGACGCGTCCGTCGGCGTGGACGAGCCGCTTCTCGAGCGCGTAGCTGCGCCGCCGCCCGGCGAGCAGCTCGCGCACGAACGGGCGGTCGAGCTCGGCGTCGTCCTGGTGGTTGAGCGCGCCGAGCGTCTTGGCGCGCAGCTCGGACTCGGTGTACCCGAGCATCTGCGCGATCGCGCGGTTGAGGCGCAGCCAGTGCCCCTCGAGGTCGACGAGCGCCATCCCGATCGGGGCATCGTCGAAGGCGCGCCGGAAGAGCTGCTCGGCGGCGCGCAGCGCATCCTCGACGCGCCGCGACTCCGTCACGTCCTGGCAGGTGCCGTGCACGCTGAGCGCCGCGCCGGACGCGTCGACGACCACCTCGCCGCGCGCGTGGACCTTGCGCACGTCGCCGTCCGGGCGCACGATGCGGTGGTCGATGCTCCACGCGCGGCGTTCCGCCACGGCGGTCTCGATCGCGCGGGCGATGCGCAACCGGTCGTCGGGGTGGACGCGCTCGAGGTGCTCGGCGTACGTGTGGACCGCGCCCGGCTCCGGGCGCAGCCCGCAGATCCGGTAGAGCTCGTCCGACCACGTCACGCGGTCCTCGGCGATGACCCACTCCCAGCTGCCCAGGCGCGCGAGCTGCTGGGCCTCGGCGAGCTTGGCCTCGCCGGCCGCGAGCGCCTGCTCGGCGGCGATGCGCTCGGTGACGTCGTGGAAGAGGCAGAGGTAGTAGAGCGGCGCCCCCGCGGAGTCGGTGACGAGCGTGCCGCTGACGAGCGCGACGACCGGGCGCCCGTCACCGCGGCGCAGGCGCGCCTGGAGCTCGAACGACGCCGGCGCGCCGGCGGCCCAGCTGCGCTCGGTCCAGCGTTCGGCCGCCTCGCGGTCCTCGGCCACGTCGAAGGCGGTGCGCGCGAGCAGTTCCGCCTCGTTCGTGTGGAGCAGCGCGCACAGCGCGGCGTTCACGCGGCGGAAGCCGCCATCCGGGTTGACGAGCGCCATCCCGGTCGGCGCGTCGCGGAAGGCCTGGCTCAGCCGCTCGGCGTCGGCCTCGTCGCGCTCGGTGATGTCGCGCGCCACGAGGTGGACGAGGCCCGCGAGGGGGTCGACCGCCGCGCGCGCCTCGCACCAACGGGCCTCCCCGCCGGGCCGCACGATGCGGCAGCGGAACTCCTCCAGCGCGACCGCGTCCTCCTGCAGACGCGCGAGGAAGCGGGCGCGCACGGGCGCGCGGTCGTCGGGGTGCAGCATGTCCCACAGGGAGCTGCCGAGCGCCTCCTCCTCGCTGCGCCCGGCGAGCGCCGCGGCGGCGGCGTTCGCACGGCGGATCGCGCCGTCGAGCGTCGTGACCACCAGCGCGTCGTTCGCCAGCTCGAAGAGACGCTGTTCCAGCGCGTCATTGGGGATGTCGCCGAGCCTCTGCACAACGCGTTCGTTCTCGGACGGCACACGTCCGAGGGTACGTATCGGCACACACCCCCACAAGACATGAGCGGTGCCCTGCGGCCCGCCCGGGCGGCGGGCGGCACCGATCGCGCGCCAAGCGGCGGGATCGTGGCCGGACGCCGACGCGGGCGCTAGCGTTCGCGCCGAGCGATGAGCGCACAGGCACAGGCCCCCACCGCCGGCAACGGCGCGCCGCCGATCTCGGCGCACTTCGTGAACAACGTGCTCGCCGCCGCCGCGAGCTACATCGACGACGACCCGGACCTCGCGCGCGACGTGCTCGCCGAGCTCGGGCAGTTCCTCTCCTACCTGCTGCGCGATGACCGTGGCGCGGTTGCCGTGTCCCAGGAGCTGGCGCACACCGCCACGTACCTGCGCCTGCAGCAGGCGCGCTTCCCCGGCCGGATCACGACGGACCTGCCGGCGCCGGAGGCGCTCGCCGCGACGCGGGTCGCGCCCGGCGCGATCCAGGGCCCCATCGCCGAGGCGCTCGGCCGCCGGCTGCGCGAGCGCGCCGGTGCCTGCGCGCTCACCGTGCGCCCGGCGCAGGGCGGCCTTGAGGTGGAGCTCGCCGGCGAGGACGGCGCGCCGGCGGAGCGTCTGGCGATCGCTCTCGGGGATGTGTCGGAGGCGACCGCGTGAGCGGGCTGCGCGTCCTGGCGGTCGATGACGAGCCGCGCGCGCTGATCGACGTGCAGCGCCTGCTCGAGAGCTCGCCGCGTGTCGGGTACGTCGACACCGCCGGGGGCGGGCGCGAGGCGCTCGTCAAGCTCGGGCAGGGGAGCTACGACGCGCTCTTCCTCGACGTGCGCATGCCGGAGATCGAGGGCCTCGAGCTCGCCCGCCTGCTGCGTCGCTTCGACGACCCACCGGGAGTCGTGTTTCTGACCGGGCACGCCGACGCCGCGGTCGAGGCGTTCGAGGTGCAGGCGCTCGACTTCCTCGTCAAGCCGGTGACGCGCGAGCGCCTGGACGCCGCGCTCGGGCGGATCGAGGCCTGGCGGTCCCGCCGCGCGGGTGCGCCGGCCGCGCCGGCGCCGAGCGCGCCCGAGGTCGTCGCGCTCGACAACCCCACCGGCGCGGGCAAGCGCCTCGTGCGCCTGGAGACGATCAGCTACGTCGACGCGGACGGCGACTACGCCCGCATCCACGCCGCGGACGGCGACTTCGTGCTGCGCGCGCCGCTCAGCCAGCTCGAGGAGGATTGGGGCAGCGCCGGCTTCGCGCGAGTGCACCGCGCCCATCTCGTGAACCTCAACCACGCGATCGAGCTGCGCTCGCAGCCCAACGGCACGGCCGTCCTGTCGATGCGCGACGGGACGGAGATCCCGGTCGCGCGGCGCACGGTCGCCGCGCTGCGCCGGCGGCTGAAGGCGTAGGGCGCGTCCCTCAGCCGAGGCCGTCGAGCTCGGCGCGGATGATGCGCATCGCCGCGTCGATCAGGGCGAGGTGGCTGAAGGCCTGGGGCATGTTGCCCAGGTGGCGGTGTGTCGCGGTCTCGAACTCCTCGGCGTAGAGGCCCAGCGGCGAGGCGACCGCCAGCAGCTTGTCCATGAGATCGCGCGCCTCCTCGGTCTCGCCGACGACCGCCAGCGCCGAGACGAGCCAGAACGAGCAGATCAGAAATGTCCCCTCCTTGCCGGAGAGGCCGTCGTCGGTCTCGTCGGTCCGGTAGCGCAGCACGAACCCGTTCTCGGTGAGCTCATCGGCGATCGCGCGCACGCTCGCCTTCAGGCGCGGGTCGTCGCTCGGGAGCAGGCCGAAGACCGCCGCCAGCAGGGTCGAGGCGTCGAGCGCGTCCGTCGCGTAGTGCTGGCGCAGCACGCCGTCGCGCACCCCGTGCTCGAGGATGTCATCGCGGATCTCGTGTGCCGCGGCGGCCCAGTCGCGCGCGAGGTCGGGTACGCCGCGGATCTCGGCGAGCTTCGCCCCGCGGTCGAGCGCGACCCAGCACATGAGCTTCGAGGAGACGTAGTGCTGCGGCGCGCCGCGCGCCTCCCAGATCCCCTGGTCGGGCTCGCGCCAGACGTCCAGGGCGCAGGCCACCTGGCTCTCCACGATCGGCCAGAGCCGCTCGGGCAGGCGCTCGAGGTGGATCGCGTGGATGTACAGCGAGTCGAGGACCGCGCCGTAGACGTCGTTCTGCCGCTGGTCGAACGCGCCGTTGCCGATCCGCACCGGCCGCGCACCGTCGTAGCCGCTGAGGTGGTCGAGCGTCTCCTCGCGCAGGTCGCGCTCGCCGCCGACGCCGTACATGATCTGCAGCGCGCCGTCCTTGTTGCGCTCGAGGTCGGCCACGAACTGCATGAAGTCCTCGGCCTCCCAGTCGAGGCCCAGGACGTGCAGTGCGCGCAGCGTGAACGTCGCGTCGCGCATCCACGTGTAGCGGTAGTCCCAGTTGCGCTCCCCGCCGGGCGCCTCCGGCAGCGAGGTCGTGAGCGCCGCGACGAGCGAGCCGGTCGGCATGTACGTCAGCCCCTTGATCGCGAGCGACGAGCGCGCGATCGCCTGGCGCCAGGGATGATCCGGGATGCGCAGCGAGCGCAGCCAGCGCCGCCACAGCGCGGCGGTCGTCGCGATCCTGGCCGCGGCCTCCTGCGCGCTCTGCGGAGCCGGGTGGTCGGGCGACCAGGCGAGGGCGCAGTAGACCGTCTCGCCTTCCTGCAGCGTGTGGCGGGCGCGCATGCGATTCCCCTCGATCCCGAGCGCGAGGTCGGTCTGCAGGCGCATGACGGGCGCGTCATCGTCGCCGGCGAACAGGTCGGCCGCGTGACGGGAGTTCTCCACGAGCTTCCAGGAGGCCTCGGCGCGCCCGTAGTCTGGTGCGGGCTCGCAGACGAGCTCGAGCTCGACGTACCCGGCGACGCACTCGGCCGTGCGCACCAGCAGGTGGTCGGCGTCGTTGTCCTGCGGCGGGCGGGTGTGCGGGGTCACATGGTCCTCGACCTGCGAGGGCCCCATCGTCAGCGCGTCACGCACGACGAGCCAGCCGTTCGGCGTCATCCAGGTCGTGATGACGATGTTCGTCCCGGTGTCGTAGTGGCGGTTCTCCGGTACGGCGACCCCGAACGGCGCCAGGCGGAACATCCCCGCGCCGCGGTCGAGCAGCGACCCGAAGACGCTCGGCGAGTCGAAACGCGGGACGCAGAGCCACTCGATCGCGCCGTCCGGCGCGATCAGCGCGCCGGTGTGGCAGTTGGAGATGAAGCCGTAGCTCTCGATCGGCGGGAAGGGCGAGCGCGGGCTCACGCTCAGCGCCGGGTCCCCGGCCGTCTGCGCGCCGGCCGGCGATGGATCCTTCGTCGCCATGACTGCTCCTGGATCGCTCGAGCCTGCGGGCGCACGCTAGAGGACGGGGCGCGGCGCGCGCGTCAGCCGGAACGGATGATGCCCCGGACTCAGAAGTGGCCGCGGACCGCGCCGCCGGTCACGACCTCGTGATCGGCCGGGCCGGGGCGCAGCACCACGACCTCGGCCGGCGCCTTGGCCAGCAGCCACGCCACGTCCTCCGGGGTGAAGCCGGCGTCCGCACCGCTCCCGGCGGGCACGACGACGCGGTCGACCGGCTCGCTGTCCAGCAGGCGGCTCAGCGCGTCACGGCTCGTGCGGCCACGGCTGATGCGCGAGTCCACCGGCACGTCGCGCCGCGCCGCGCGCTGCTCGATCGCTTCCATCAGCGGCAGCACGGTCTCGGCGCGCGCCGGGAGCGGCGCGTCGAGAGGAAGCGTCAGCGGGACCGCGGCGAGGTAGGCCGGCATGAGTGTCGCGTCCTCCGCGACCGCAAGGCGCAGCGCGGCGTCGAGTGCGCGGCGCGAGACGCTCTCGCCGCTGAAGGGCAACAGGATCCGCCGCGCGCCGCCGCGGTGAACGAGGGTCGGGCGCCGTCCGTGGGGCGGCAGCCACCACCCGGCCGCGAGCCCCAGCAGCACCCCGGCGAGGATGCACAGGATCGCCCCTATCACCACTCGCGCTCCGGTCGCTGGGCGCGGTCCGCGACGATGCGCAGGTCGACGCCATCGAGCCGGCGCATCAGGCGCACCGGCAGCGACTGGCGCAGGCGGCGCAGGCCCGTCGCCGGTCGCGGCCTGCCGAGGAGGACGTAGGTCGATCCGCGCTCGGCGACGAACTCCACGACGGCATGCTCGATGTCGTCGGAGTCGATGACATGGAGCTCGGCGCCCAGCAGCGAGGCGAGCTGGCGCAGCGCCGCGAGGCCGCGCTCGTCCTCCTGCGACATGTCACGCGACGAGCGCACCCAGAGCACGTCGAGGTCGGCGCTCAGCCGCGCCGCCGAGCGCCACGCGCGGCGGACCAGCCGCTGCGCCTGCGGGTTGGGCTCGACGAGCGCGAGCAGCCGGTCCCCGACGGCCTGGATGGCGGGCAGCGACTCCTCGCGCGTGCCGACAGCACCCGCGTAGGCGATGCGCTGGGCGCCGACCGACTCGGCCACCTGCCGCAGCGCGACCTCGCGCAGCGCGACAAGGTTCTCGATCGTGAAGAAGTTGTTGAGCGCGGTATCGATCCGCTCGGCCGGGTAGACGCGCCCCTCGCGCAGACGCGCGAGCAGCTCGCCGGGCGTGATGTCGACGAGCACCACCTCGTCGGCGTGGGCGAGGACGCGGTCCGGCACGGTCTCGCGTACGCGCACGCCCGCGAGCTCGGCGACGAGGTCGTTCAGCGACTCGAGGTGCTGGACGTTCATCGTCGAGACCACATCGATTCCCGCCGCGAGCACGTCGGCGACGTCGGCGTAGCGCTTGGCGTGCTCGACCCCCGGGGCGTTCGTATGTGCGAGCTCGTCGATCAGGCAGACGGCGGGCGCCCGGCGCAGCACGCCGGGGAGGTCCATCTCCTCGAGCTCGACGCCGCGGTAGGTCACGGCTCGTCGTGGGATCTGCTCGAGGCCCTCCGCGCGCCGGGCGGTCTCCACGCGCCCGTGCGTCTCGAGCACGCCGATCGCGACGTCGACACCGTCGCGCTGCAGCTCGTGCCCCTCCTCGAGCATGGCGTAGGTCTTGCCGACGCCCGGTGCCATGCCGAGGAAGACCTTGTGGCTGCCCCTGGTGCCCGGCTCCCTGTGCCGACCCGTCGTCGTCTCCGTGGCCATCGCCATCTCGCAGCGCTCCTACCGGTCGCGGGCCGCCCGGTTCGCTCAGGCCCCCAGCAGGTTGTGGACGACGAGATCGACGAGCTTGATCCCGACGAACGGCACGATCAGCCCGCCCACGCCGTAGATGAGCAGGTTGCGCCGCAGCAGCGCCGTCGCCCCGACCGGCCGGTAGCGCACACCCCGGAGGGCGAGCGGGATCAGCAGCGGGATGATCAGCGCGTTGAAGATGATCGCCGACATGATCGCCGACTGCGGCGTGCCGAGGTTCATGACATTGAGCTGATCCAGCGGGCCGGTCTTCTGGCCCGACGCAGCCCAGGTGCCTACGAAGATCGCCGGCAGGATCGCGAAGTACTTCGCCACGTCGTTGGCGATCGAGAAGGTGGTCAGCGCGCCGCGGGTGATGAGGAGCTGCTTGCCGACCTCGACGATCTCGATGAGCTTCGTCGGGTTGGAGTCCAGGTCGACCATGTTCCCCGCCTCACGCGCCGCCTGGGTGCCGGTGTTCATCGCGACGCCCACGTCGGCCTGGGCCAGCGCCGGGGCGTCGTTCGTCCCGTCGCCGGTCATCGCGACCATCCGGCCCTGCTCCTGCTCGTGGCGGATGAGCTCCATCTTGCGCTCGGGCGTCGCCTCGGCGAGGAAGTCGTCGACGCCGGCCTCCTGCGCGATCTTCGCCGCGGTCAGGCGGTTGTCGCCGGTGATCATCACGGTGCGGATGCCCATCGCCCGCAGCCGCTCGAAGCGCTCGGTCATGCCCTCCTTGACGGTGTCCTTGAGGTAGATGACCCCGAGGACCTGCGTCCCCTGCGCGACGACCAGCGGCGTACCACCCTCGTTGGCGATCCGGTCGACGGCGGGCTCGAGCGCGCTCGGCACGGCGCCGCCGCGCTCGGCCACCCACGCGGCGACGGCATCGGCCGCACCCTTGCGTAGGCTGCTGCCGTTCATGTCGAGCCCGCTCATGCGCGTCTGGGCGGTGAAGGGGACGAACTGTGCACCCTCGGGCATCGCGGTGGAGGGATCGACCCCCAGCTTCTCGGCGAGCGCGACGATCGACCGGCCCTCCGGCGTCTCGTCAGCGAGCGACGAGAGCCGCGCCGCCGACTCGAGTCGTTCTTCGCTGACCCCGGGCATCGCGACGAACTCGGCCGCCTGGCGGTTGCCGTAGGTGATCGTGCCGGTCTTGTCGAGCAGCAGGACGTCCACATCCCCGGACGCCTCGACGGCGCGCCCCGAGAGGGCGAGCACGTTGCGGCGCACCATGCGGTCCATGCCGGCGATGCCGATCGCGCTGAGCAGGGCGCCGATCGTCGTCGGGATGAGCGCGACGAGCAGCGCGGCGAGCGTCGTCATCGAGATCGTGGTCCCGGCGAAGTGCGCGAACGGCTGCAGCGTCACCACGACGACGAGGAACACGAGCGTCAGGCCGGCCAGCAGGATCGCGAGCGCGATCTCGTTCGGCGTCTTGCGCCGCTCGGCGCCCTCGACGAGGGCGATCATGCGGTCGATGAAGCTCTGGCCGGGCTCCTGCGTGATCTCCACGACGATCCGGTCGGAGAGGACGCGTGTGCCGCCGGTGACAGCGCTGCGGTCGCCGCCCGACTCGCGGATGACCGGTGCGGACTCGCCGGTGATCGCCGACTCGTCGACCGAGGCGATGCCCTCGATGACGGTGCCGTCACCGGGGATCACCTCGCCGGCCTCGACGATCACGACGTCGCCGCGATGCAGCTCGTTGGCGAGCTTCGTGCCACCGTCGCGCAGGCGCGCAGGAGTATCGGCGCGCATCGCGCGCAGCGTGTCGGCCTGCGCCTTGCCGCGGCCCTCGGCGAGCGCCTCGGCGAGGTTGGCGAAGACCACGGTGAGCCACAGCCAGACGGCGACGGTCGCCGTGAACCACGTCGGCTCGTGGCCGCCGCCGAGCGGGGCGCCGCCGAGCACCTGCTTGATCCACGCGCAGGTGGCGATCACCGCCGTGATCTCCACGACGAACATCACCGGGTTGTGCAGCTGGACGCGCGGGTCCAGCTTCGCAAACGACGAGACGATCGCCGGCCGCAGGATGTCGCCGGTGAAGAGGGATGCGGACTGCTTCTTGTGCGTGGTCATGACGTCGGAGCCTTCGCGTCGAGGGCGAGGTTGAGCTTGAGGACGTTCACGCCCGGCATGCCGAGCACGCCGAGGCTGCGGCCGTCCGTGTTCTGGTCGATGAGCTTCAGCACCTCCGAGCGCGGGATCCCGCGCTGGGAGGCGATCCGGTAGGCCTGAACCCGCGCATTCGCCGGCGAGATGTGCGGGTCGACGCCGGACGCGCTCGTCGTCACGCCGTCGACCGGCACGGTCGCCGCGGTGAGCGACGGGTCGTACGGCTTCTCGAGCGCCAGGTACGCGCGCATGTTGGCGCGGAACGCGTACGCGGCGACGGCGGAGTTCGGCCCGCGGTTGGAGAAGTAGGTGCCGGCCGGGTTGTAGCCCGTGACCGACGGGCGCGGCTGGAAGTAGCGCGGGTCCGGCTCGGTGACGGGGTTGCCGTCGGAGTCGACCTTCGGCTTGCCGTTCGGGCCGAGCACCGGCTTGGTGAACGCCTGGGCGAGCAGCGAGGAGCCGACGGCGCGGCCGCCGACCTTGACGAGCGAGCCATCGGCCTTCCCCGGGAACGCCACCTTGGCGACGCCGGTGATGAGGAGGGGGTACGCGATCCCGAGCACGAGCGTCGCGAGGACGATGGCGAGGGCCGCAGGGCGGAGATACTGGCGCATGATCAGAACAGGCGGTTGGTGAGGGCCTGGACCACCGGGCCCAGGAGGATGGCCGGGAAGAACGTCAGCGCCCCGAGCAGGAGGACCACCCCGATCAGGAGCACGACGAAGGTCGGGGTGTCGGTCCGCAGCGTCCCCGCGCTTGCGGGGATGGCGCGCTTCGCCGTAAGCGACCCCGCGACGGCGAGGACCAGGAGCATCGGCAGGAAGCGCGCGCCGAGCATGGTCAACCCGCCGAGCAGGTCGGCGAACGTGATGCCGTGGGCCCCGATGTTCCCGGGCTGCGGCTGGTAGTAGCCGGTGTAGCCCGCGAACGCCGAGCCGTTGTTGTTGGCCTGCGAGAGGTAGGCGTACAGCGACTCCGAGAAGCCCTGCGGCCCCTCGGCGTAGACCGACGGCGCGCCGTACTTGCTCGCCACCGCGACTCCGGCGGTGATCAGCACCGCCAGCGGCGTGACGAGCACCGTGAGCGTCGCGAGCTTCATCTCGCGGGCCTCGATCTTCTTGCCCAGGAACTCGGGCGTGCGGCCGACCATGAGCCCGCCGATGAAGACGGCCAGGATCACGAAGATCAGCATCACGTAGAGGCCCGAGCCGACGCCGCCGAAGACGACCTCGCTGACCGACAGGCCGGAGAACGGCGAGATGCCGCCGAGTGCGGTGAGCGACTCGAACGCGGCGTTCACCGCCCCGCAGGAGGTCACGGTCGTGACCGCCGCCCACAGCGCCGAGCCGGCCGTGCCGAAGCGCACCTCCTTGCCCTCCATGTTCCCGGAGGAGTGCAGGATGCCGGCGAACTGCTGCGCGGGGGTCGCGTGGCGCTCGGCGAAGAACACGATCGCAACCGAGGCGAGGAACAGCACGCCCATGGCGGCGAAGATCGCCCAGCCCTGCCGGCGGCTGCCGACCATGCGCCCGTAGGTCGCGGTCAGGGCCGCCGGGATCAACAGGATGAGCCAGATCTCGAGCGCGTTCGTGAGGCCGTTCGCGTTCTCGAACGGCATCGAGGAGTTCACGTTGAAGAAGCCGCCGCCGTTCGTGCCCAGCTCCTTGATCACCTCCTGCGAGGCGACCGGTCCGAGCGCGAGCGTCTGCTGGGCGCCGGCGAGGCCCTTCAGCGTGACGTAGCCGCCGAGCGTCTGCAGCACGCCCTGGGAGACGAGCACGATCGCGATGACGACCGAGATCGGGACGAGGACGTACGCCGTCGCCCGGAACAGGTCCACCCAGAAGTTCCCGATGTAGGACCTGCCGCTGCGGTTTGCCAGGCCCCGGATGACCGCGATCGCGACCGCGATGCCGACGGCGGCCGAGGCGAAGTTCTGGACCGTCAGGCCGGCCATCTGCGAGAAGTAGGTCATCGTCGTCTCGCCGCCGTAGTACTGCCAGTTCGTGTTCGTCACGAACGACGAGACGGTGTTGAAGGTGACGTCCCAGGTGCCGCTGTGGAAGTTCTCGGGATTCCAGGGGTGGATCGTCTGCGTTCGCAGGATCACGTAGAGCAGCAGCCATGAGGCCAGCGAGAACCCGACCACGCTCTTGGCGTACGCCTTCCAGTCCTGGCCGCGCTCGGGGCTCGTGCCCAGCAGGCGGCACCAGGCGCGCTCGACCGGGGCGACCAGCGGCGTCAGGAAGACCCGCTCGCCGGTGAAGACGCGGGCCATGTAGGAGCCCAGCGGGACGACGCAGACGACGATCGCGCCGAGGATGATCGCGAGGGCGAGGAGATCCATTGCCATGGAGCCCGCCCCCTAGAAGCGCTCGGGGCGCAGCAGCGCGGCGAGGAGGTAGACGGCGACGAGCACCGCGATGATGAGGCCGATCGCGTTGGCGCTCATGCCTTGTCGATGAGGTCGACGGCGTAGAACAGCGCGACGAAGAAGCCGATGCCGATGGCGACGGCGAGCAGATCGAAGAGCATGGGATCGAGTCTGCCACCGGCGCTGTCACGGCGCCGTACGCGAATCGGCGACGCGTGTACAGATGGCGTGCAGGTGCCGCGCCCCGGCGGCTACTCGGCGAAGCGGTAGCCGATCCCGGCCTCCGTGCGGATGAACCGCGGGCCCGCGTCGGGCTCGATCTTGCGGCGCAGGTTCGCGATCTGCCCGCGCAGCACGTGGTTGTCCTCCGCGTAGGCGGGCCCCCAGACCTCGACGAGCAGCGCGCGGTGCGTCATCAGGCGCCCGCGGTTGCGCGCAAGCGTCTTGAGCAGCTCGAACTCGGTCGGGGTGAGATGCACCTCCTCGCCGGCGAGGCGCACACGGTGCGCGGCAACGTCGATCTCGAGATCGCCGACGGTGATCGCCGGCTCGGTGGCACCGGCTCCGACGCGCCGCAGCGCCGCCTCCAGGCGTGCGATCAGCTCGCGCGGGCCGAACGGCTTGGTGACGTAGTCGTCGGCGCCGGCCTCGAGCGCACGCACCTTCGCGTCCTCGTCGCCGACCGCCGACAGCACGATGATCGGCATGTCGGTCCACTCGCGCAGCGCGCGGCAGAGCTCGACTCCGTCACGGTCGGGCAGGACGAGGTCGAGGATCGCGGCGTCGGGCGGACGCACGGCCGCGAGGTCGAGCGCCTCCTCGGCGGTCTCGGCCGGAACCGGCTCGAACCCCGCCTCGCGCAGGACGACCTTCAGCGCGCGCAGGATCTGCGGCTCGTCATCGCAGACGAGGATACGCCGGCGGTCGCTCATCAGGCCGGCGGAGCCGTGGTCACCGGGCTCTCCTGCGGCACCGGCAGCTCGACGACGAAGCTCGACCCCTGACCCGGGACCGACTCGACCCAGATGCGCCCGCCGTTGGCCTCGACGAAGCCCTTGGCGATCGCCAGGCCCAGGCCGGAGCCGCTGTGGCCGGTGTGCGCACGCTCGTCGGCGATGACGCGGAAGAACGGCTCGAAGACGCGGCGCTGGTCGGCCGACGGGATGCCGGGGCCCTGGTCGACGATCCGCACGACGAGGCCCTTGCCGACGACCTTCGCGCGGACCGACACCGGCAGGCCGGCGGAGTAGCGGCGCGCGTTCTCGAGCAGGTTCACGAACACCCGCTCGATCTGCGCGGGGTCCGCGCGCAGCAGCGGCAGCTCGCCATGCAGCGCGAACGTGAACGTGCCGCCGCCAGGGTCACGGCGCTCGACGTCCTCGGTGGCGGCTTGCAGCAGCTCGCCGATCTCGCACCAGTCCTCGCGCGGCTCCGCCGACCCGGCCTCCAGGCGCGAGAGGTCGAGCAGCTTGTCGATCACCGCGTCCAGGCGCGCGGCCTCGGTCACGACGAGCGCCGAGAGCTCCGCGCGGTCGTCCTGCGCGAGCGTCGGCGAGCCGAGCGTGTCACCGGCCGCGAGGATCGCCGTCAGCGGCGAGCGCAGGTCATGCGAGACCGCGCGCAGCAGCGCGGTCTTCAGCGTGTCCGACCGCCGCAGCGCCTCGGTCTCGACGAGCTCGGCCGCGAGCCGGTCGCGCTCGAGCGCCGCGGCGAGCAGCGCGGCGAGCGACGGGGCGACGCGCTGGCGCAGCCGCCGCTGCACGCCGGGCTCGAGCCCCTCCGGCACGAGCAGCGTGCCGACGCGTCCGCGTGCCGCGTCGAGCGGGATCGCGACCTCGCCCTCGGGCGCGGCGCGTTCGCCCGGAAGGATCTCGGCGCTGTCGGCGCCGGCCGCGTCGGCGACGCGCTGCGCGGTCTGCGCAAGGCGGCTGCGCAGCGGGCCCTCCCCGAGCAGCGCGGTGGCCGCCGCCGCGGTGAGCGCCGCCTCCTGGCGGCGCAGCTCGGCCACGCGCAGGCGCGAGCGCGCGTGCTCGGCCACGCTGCTCGCGACCGTCGCCACGACGACGAACACCGCGAGGGCATACCAGTCGCGACCGTCGGCGACGGTGAAGCGGCCCGTGGGCTCGATCAGGAACCAGTTGAAGGCCGCAGCGCCCAGCAGTGCGGTCGCCAGCCCCGGCCACAGCCCGCCCCAGGTGGACACGGCGAGCACGGCCAGCAGGTAGACGCCCCCGAGCGACACCGCGGGCGCGACGTTGCGCAGCGGCACGACGATCGCAGTCGCAAGCGCCACCGAGCCGATGACGGCGAGCGCGACGATGCCCGGCCCGGGTCGCTCCTCACGCAGGACGGGGCGCGTCGTCATCATCGCCGTCCAGCCTACGAGGATCGCCGCCGCGCAGCTCGCGCAGCGCCCCACGCGCGAGCGTCCAGGCGATGTAGACGAGGAGCATGGCGAACAGCGCCGCGGTGAGCCGCTCGGGGATCGCGTTGACGATCACGACGCCCAGCGCAGCCGCGGGGATCGCGCACAGCCCGACGAGCAGGCCATCGCGCATGCGCAGGTTCCCGTAGCGGTGCTGGCGCCAGGCGCCGACCAGGCCGACCGGCACGATCGCCAGCAGCGAGGTGGCCTGCGCGTCGACCTGCGAGAGCCCGAGGATGAGCGCCAGCGCCGGGACGAACAGAGACCCGCCGCCGATGCCCAGGAGCCCGGCGAGGACACCCGCGGCGAAGCCGATCAGGATCGCGGCGATCACGGGCGCACGACCAGCAGTGCGGCGGTGACGACGAGCAGCAGGGCGAACAGCAGCCGGATCGCCGGGCCCGCGAGGCGCTGCTGCCACGCCGTCCCGGCGAGCACCCCGCCGACGGCGGGGATCCCGACCAGCAGCCCGTCGCCGACATGGACGTTGCCGTACAGCGCCTGCAGGGCGCACGCGAACCCCGCGGTGACGACGATCGCCACGAGCGACGTGCCGGTGGCCTCGCGCTCGCCGTAGTCGAGCCAGAGGATGAGCAGCGGCACGACGACGACGCCGCCCCCGACGCCGAACAGCCCGCTGAACAGCCCCGCCGCCACGCCGATCGCGCCGAGCTGCACCGGTCGGCTGCGAGGCATGCCGCCATACTAGATCGGGTGCCCCACGCCGCGACGCTCGCAGACGCCGTCGCGCCGCTGCTCGCCGACCCGGCGCGCACGGCGATCCTGCTCGACGTCGACGGGACCCTCGCGCCGATCGTGCGCGACCCGGAGACCGCGACGGTCCCCGAGCTCACGCGCCGACTCGTCAACGAGCTGACCAAACGCTACGGCGAGGTCGGCTGCGTGAGCGGGCGGCGCGCCGTCGTCGCGCGGCGGATCGTCGGGATCGGCTCGATCCCCTACGCCGGGAACCACGGCGCCGAGCTGCTCCCGCGCGGGGCGTCCGAGGCGGTGGTCGACGAGGAGGCCGAGCGCTGGGGCGTGCGCGTACGGGCCGTCGCCGACGCCGCCGGCGCCGAGCGCATGCGCGCGGCCGGTCTGCGGCGGGAGGACAAGGGGCCGATCGTCGCGCTGCACTGGCGCGGCGCCGACGACGAGCATCGCGCCGAGGGGCTGGCGCGCGAGATCGCGCAGAGCGCCGCAGACGCCGGGCTGCACCTGCACGAGGGCCGGCGCGTCCTCGAGCTGCGCCCGCCCGTGCCGATCGGCAAGGACGCGGCCGTGCGCCACCTGCTCGCGCTCGGCGACGTCGACGCCGCGCTCTACGTCGGCGACGACGTGACCGATCTCGACGCGTTCGCCGGGCTGCGCGCGCTGGTCGCCGAGGGCCGGCTGCGCCGGGCGGTCTGCGTCGGAGTGCGGTCCGACGAGACCCCGGAAGCCGTCCTCGCCGAGGCGGACGTCATCGTGAACGGACCGGAGGGCGTTCGCACGCTGCTCGAGGCGCTGCTCGCCTGATGCGCTTCGTCGACCTGCTCAAGACGACCGTGCTGCTGAGCGCCGCGGCCGCCACGATGCTCGGCGCGATCACGATCCTGGAGGCCGGGGCCTCCGGCGACACACGGCTCACCCTCGTGGCCGCGGCGTGGTGGGCGCTCGCGGTGGTGATCGGCGGGTGGATCGGCCGGCGCCGCCAGTCGACGCCGTCGGTGGCGCGCGCCCTGCGCGACGCCAAGAGCGCGACCACGCTGCCCGAGCAGCGCGCAGGGCGTGTCCTGCTCATGCGCCTGTGGCCGCTGCTGCTCGCGACGCTGGCGGCGGCGATCCTCTCCGTGTTCCTCCCGCAGATCGCGGCGATCGCCGCCGGCTTCGGCGTCATCTGGGCGCTCTCCTGGCGCCACCAGGACGCCGCCGTCACGGCGATCGAGGAGCGTGACGGGGTGACGTTCTTCGTCGCCACGACGTCGGCCGTCGGGCCGATCAAGCTCGTGCGGACGCCCGGACTGCGGCGCGACAGCGACCCGGCGCACGGCCCGGCCACCTGATGGCGCCCGAGAGCGCCGACGTCCTGCTCGTCTCGCTCGGGTCGACCGCCGGCCTGCGAGCCTCCGACGAGGAGCTCGCCGCGTCGCTGCGCCGCGCCGGCGCGAGCGTCGTGGTGGCCGCCGCCGAGCCCCCGCCGCAGGTCCGCACCTTCGCCCTGACCGACCTGCGCTGGGCGCGCGCCGCCGCGCGCGCCGCGCGCGCGGCGCTCGCCCGCGAGCGGCCGCGAGCGATCGTCTACAGCACGACGACGGCGGCGCTGCTGTGGCCCGCGCCAGGCGCGATCCGCTACGACGCGCCCGCGGCCGCGACCCGTCCGGGGCGGCACGGCATCTGGCAGCGGCCGCTTGAGGCGCGCCGCGTGCGCGAGGCCCCGCTGCTGATCCCGACCGCACCGGGGACGCTGGCCGAGACGCCCGAGCCGCACGCCGACGCGGTGATCGTGCCGATCCCGGTCGAGCCCTCCGGCCTCGGGGAGCCCTGGGCGCTGCGTGAGGTCGCGGCGCTGACCTACGCCGCCGACCCGCAGAAGAAGGGGCTCGACCGCGTGCTGGCCGCCTGGGCGGCGGCCCGCCGCGAGGGCGAGAGGCTCGTCGTGGCGGGCCTCGAGCCCGAGCGGCTCCCGGACCCGCCGCCGGGGGTCGAGGTGCCCGGGCCGATGGACCGCGAGGCCTACCGCGCGCTGCTGCGCCGCGCGCGCGTGTTCGTCACCGCCCCGCGCCGCGAGGACTACGGCATCGCGCAGCTGGAGGCGCTCGCCGACGGCTGTGTGCTCGTCACGACGCCCGCTCCCGGGCCCTACGCCGCGCTCGAGATCGCGCGCGAGCTCGACCCGCGCCTGGTCAGCGACGAGCTGGCGCCGGCGATCCGCGCCGCGCTCGACGACCCGGCGCCCCGCTACGTCGCGCGCTCGATCGACCTGCTCGCGCCCTACACGCGGGCCGCGGTGGACCGCGTCGTCGCCGGCGAGCTGCTCCCCCGCCTGCTGGGGTAGCGGGTTCCTCAGGCGACGCGGGCGCGCTTGCGCAGCGGCGCGAAGCGCTCCCAGGGCAGCGTGTTCGCCACGTCGCCGGCGGACAGCCATGCGCGGCGCGCGGTCAGGACGCCCCAGCGGGTGTTGGCGAGCGTCGCCGTCCTGTGGGCGTCGGAGTCGATGAGCAGGCGGACGCCCGCGGCAGCGGCCGCGCGCGCGTGGATGTCGTCGAGGTCACGGCGGTCCGGTGCAGAGTTGATCTCGAGCATCGCGCCCGTGCGCGCGGCCGCGTCGATGACGGCGCCGACGTCGACCGCATAGCCGGCCCGCCGGCCGATCAGCCGGCCGGTCGGATGCCCGAGGGCATCGACCAACGGATGCTCGAGGGCGCGCACGATCCGCGCCGTCATCCGCTCGGCGTCCATGCGGAAGGCCGTGTGGACGCTCGCGATCACCCAGTCCAGCTCGGCGAGCACGTCGTCGGCGTAGTCCAGGTCCCCGTCGGGAAGGATGTTCACCTCCGACCCGGCGAGCAGCCGGATGTCCTCGAGCTGGGCGTCCAGCTCGCGCACCGCCTCGGCGTGGCGGCGCAGCGCGTCCGGCGGCACGTCGTCGCCGAACCCGTGGCTCGCCGAGTGGTCGGTGATCGCGAGGTACTCGAGCCCGCGCTCGCGCGCCGCG
>DATKLF010000109.1:0-22403 GCA_035542555.1 Solirubrobacteraceae bacterium
GATAGAACGTGAACGGCGAGACGATCATGCGCCCGTGCCGGATCGGCACGAGCTCGGGGACGCGGGTGAGGTTCTGCTCCTCGAGCACGCCGACGGGATCGGGACGGTCCGCGGGCGCGGCCCACTCGGCGTGCGCCTCGACCGGCACCGCCTCGCGCACGGCGTGGCCCTCGGCGAGGCGCTCCTCCACGGCCTTCGGCAGGTCGAGCACGCCGCGGCGTCGGCGCTCGGGTGCCCGCTTGACCGGCTTCTTCGACGCCTTCGTGTCCTTCATCGCATCCTCGGCATCGGCGCAGCCTAACTGGCGCGGCGGGATCGCACGAACTCGGCGCGCGGGCGCTCAGACGGCCAGCGCGCCGACCGCCTCGCGGACCGGGCGGCGCTTGCCCCAGCGCGCAGCGTCGGCGAAGCGCATCAGCGCCGCGAACTCGTCGGCCGCGGCCGGCCGCGCCACCCCGGCGGGGTCGAGCACGCTCCGGGCACGGCGGTCGTCGAAGCGGCAGGCGACGTCGAAGTACGGGACGAACACCTCGTCGGCGCCGCCGCCGGCGGGTTCCTCGACGAGCTCCACGGCCGGGCGCCCGAAGGTCGTGGACGCGAGCTCGCGCAGGCGGCCGACGGTCAGCGCGCCGGCGCCGGCGACGAGGTGGTAGGCGCCGGCGACCCGGGGCGCGCGCAGCAGCGCGAGCAGGCCGTCGGCGACGTAGTCCCCCGTGACGATGTCGAGCAGGCCCGCAGGTGAAGCAGGCGCGGAGCGCAGCAGCCCGCGCCGGTAGGCGCGCAGCGGCGGGTACAGGACGTTGAAGCTCGTCGTCCAGCCCGTCCGCGCCTCGCCCATGACGATGCTCGGGCGCGCCGTGACCACGGGCAGCCCGGATGCGGCCCGCTCGGTCACGAGCAGTTCGGCCTCGAACTTCGTCTGCTCGTAGGTGTTGCGGAACGACTGCCCGACGTCGAGGTCGGTCTCCAGGAAGCGCCCGGCGTGACGCCCGGCGACGAAGGCGGTCGAGACGTGCACGATGCGCTCCAGCCGCGGTGCGCGCTCCGCCATCTCCAGCACGCGCCGCGTCCCGGTCACGTTGCTGTGTCGCGCCGCGGCCTGCGACTGGTCGAAGCGGACCGCCGCGGCGCAGTGCACGACGTGCGTGACCGCGCGCACCGCAGGGTGCCGCACGCCGTCGCAGATGTCGGCCGGGACGGCGATCACCCGCCGGCGCCGGTCCGCGCCGGGATCGCACCAGATGCGACCGAGCACCGCATCCACGCGCGCGCGGGCCGCCGCGTGGTCGCGGGCGCGCACGGGGCACAGGATCTGCGGGCCGTCCGGCTCTTCGAGCAGGCGCGCCAGCAGCAGCGTCCCCAGATAGCCGGTGGCGCCGGTGAGCAGGATCACACCGGCGCCCCCATCGCGTGGTAGCCGCCGTCGACATGGATGATCTCGCCGGTGATCCCGCGGGCCCGCGCCGACAGGAGGAAGCAGACGGTCTCGGCGACCGGCTCGGGATCATGGATGTCCCAGCCGAGCGGCGCCTGCTCGTCCCAGCCGCCGGCGAGCCGCTCGAACCCTGGGATGCCGCCGGCCGCGAGCGTCTCGAGCGGCCCGGCGGAGACGAGGTTGACGCGGACGCCGTCGGGCCCCAGGTCGCGTGCGAGGTAGCGTGAGACGGCCTCGAGCGCCGCCTTCGAGACGCCCATCCAGTCGTAGGCGGGCCAGGCGACCGTCGCATCGAAGTCCAGGCCCACGAGCGCGGCGTCGTTGCCGCGCAGCAGCGGGCGCAGCGCCTCGGCGAGGGCCTTGAACGAGAAGGCGGAGGTGCGAAACGCCTGCTCGGCGCTGGCGGCGGGTGCGCTGAGGAACGCGCCGCCGAGCGCGTCGGGCGGGGCGAACGCGACGGCGTGCAGGACGCCGTCCAGGCCACCCCAGCGGGCCTCGACGTCGCGCGCGACGGCGTCGAGATCCTCCGGGCGGTTGACGTCGAGCTCCAGCACGTCGGCGGGCTCGGGCAGCGTGCGCGCGGCGCGCTCGGTCATCCGCCGCCCGCGGCCGAAGCCCGTGAGCACGACCTGCGCGCCGAGCTCCTGGGCGCGCCGCGCGACGGCGTAGGCGATCGAGTCCTTCGTCACCACGCCCGTGATCAGCAGCCGGCGGTCGTCGAGCATGCTCACGCCCCGGCCCAGACGTCCTCGCCGCACGGCTCTGCCGCTGGCTGGGAGATCGGCGCCGGATCGGCGTCGCGGCGCCAGAGGACCTCGACCTGCGCCGCGCATGCGCGCAGCCCGTCCTGGCGGAGCACGTCGATCCCGAGCGTCACGAGGCCCGCCTCCTCGCCCGCCGGACGCAGCGCGCGCACGGCCCCCTCGACGTGGATCGTGTCCCCCAGGCGCACGGGGCGGCGGAAGACGACGTCGCGGACGCGTCGCAGCGCGACGACGCGCTCGGGGTCCAGCGGCACGAGGCCGACGGCGAACGACATCACGAGCATGCCGTGGGCGATGCGCTGCCCGAACGGGCCGGATGCCGCCCATTCGGCGTCGGCGTGCTGGGGGTGCCAGTCGCCGGTCAGCGCCGCGAACATCACGACGTCGGACTCGGTGACCGTGCGCCCGCGGGAGTGGAAGCGCTCGCCCTCGGCGAGCTCGTCGAACGGTGCGGACCAGTTCACAGCGGGATGTTCCTCGTGGGTCGGGGTGGACGGTGGACGGCGTCGAGTGCCTCGAGCGCGGCGCTGATGCGCGCGCGCGTCGCACCCGGCGCGACGATCTCGTCGACGAACCCGCCCGCGGTCGCCGCGGCGACGTCGAGGTGCTCGTCGGCGTAGCGAGCCGCGAGGTGCGCGCGTGCGTGCTCGGGGTCGGCGTCGGCGGCGATCTCACGGCGGTGGAGGATCCCGACGGCCTGCTGGGCGCCCATCACGCCGATCTGCGCCTGCGGCCAGGCGAAGACGTAGTCGGCGCCGAGGTCCTTCGAGTTCATCGCGATGAACGCGCCCCCGAAGGCCTTGCGCAGCACGACGGTGATGCGCGGCACGGTCGCCGCGGCGAATGCGTGCACGAGCTTTGCGCCGTGGCGGATGACGCCCGCGCGCTCCTGCGCGGTGCCGGGCAGGAAGCCGGGCGTGTCGACGAGCACGACGAGCGGCAGGCCGAAGGCGTCGCAGGTGCGCACGAAGCGGGCGGCCTTGCTGGCCGACTCCGCGTCCAGCACACCGCCGAGGTGGCGGGGTTGGTTGGCGACGACGCCGACGGCGCGCCCGTCGATCCGCGCCAGTGCGCAGACCACGTTGCGCGCCCAGCGCTCGCCGAGCTCGACCTGGCGCCCCCCGTCGACGAGGCGCGCGATCACGTGGCGCACGTCGTAGACGCGGCGCTGCTCGGCCGGGACGACCGCGTCCGGCGCCCCGGCGGCAGGATCGACCGACGGCCAGCGCTGCGCGGCGACGCCCGCGTGCTGGGGCAGGTGGTCCAGGAGGTCGCGCGCGAGCAGCGCGGCGTCGACCTCGGTGTCGGCGACGAGGTGGCAGACGCCGTTGCGCGCGTGCACGCGCGGCCCGCCGAGGGTCGCGGCGTCGACGTCCTCCCCGGTGACCTCCTGCACGACGCCCGGGCCCGTGAGGAACATGCTGGCGCGGCGGGTCATCACGACGATGTCGGTGAGCGCCGGGGCGTACGAGCCGCCGCCCGCGCTCGCGCCGCAGACGATCGAGATCTGCGGCACCTGACCCGACAGCGCCGTGTGCGCGCGGAAGATGCGCCCGTAGCCGGCGAGCGCGGCGACGCCCTCCTGCATGCGCGCGCCAGCGGACTCGACGAAGCCGACGCAGGGCATGCGCCCCCGCCCGGCCATCTCGAGCACGCGCACGACGGTGTCCGCGTGGGCCTCGCCGAGCGAGCCGCCGGCGAAGCTCGCGTCCTGCGCGAAGCACGCCACAGCGCGTCCATCGACCATCCCTGTGCCGCCGAGCACGCCGTCCCCGTCGCGCGCGCGCTCGCCCATGCGCTGCGAGCGCACCGCGGTGCGCACGAGCTGCAGGGAGCCGGGGTCGCACAGGACCTCGAGGCGCTCGAGCGGTGTGAGGCGCTCGTCGGGGCGCGCGACGAGCGCGAGCGCAGGGCCGCTCATGCAGCCTCCAGGACGAGCGCCGCATTGTGGCCGCCGAAGCCGAACGAGTTCGACAGGCCGAGGATGCGCTCGCCCTCGCCGATCTCGAGCGGGCGGGCGGCGCCCGGGACGTAGTCGAGGTCCAGTCCCTCGTCCGGCTTCTCCCAGCCGAGGGTCGGCGGTACGACGCGGTCGCGCAGCGCGAGCACGGTCGCGATCGCCTCGACCGCACCGGCCGCGCCGAGCAGGTGGCCGATCGCCGACTTCGTCGAGGAGACGGGCACGGCGTAGGCGGCCTCACCGAGGGCGGCCTTCAGCGCGAGCGTCTCGCTGCGGTCGTTCAGCGGCGTCGACGTGCCGTGCGCGTTGACGTAGACCAGGTCGGAGGGCGCGATCGCCGCGTCGGCAAGCGCCGCGCGGATCGCCCGCGCCGCGCCCGCGCCATCGGGATCCGGGGCGGTCAGGTGGTGGGCGTCGCAGGTCGCGCCGTAGCCGCGCACGGAGGCGAGGATCTGCGCGCCGCGCGCGCGCGCGTGCGCGGCGTCCTCCAGCACGAGCGCGCCGGCGCCCTCGCCCATGATGAAGCCGTCGCGGCGAGCGTCGAAGGGCCGCGACTCGCCGGTCTTCGAGATCGCGTCGAGCGCCGTGAACGACGCCCGCGCCAGCGGCGTGAGCGCGGCCTCCGAACCGCCGGCGAGCACCGCGTCGGCGTCGCCGACGGCGATCATGCGCGCCGCGGCCCCGATCGCGTTCGCGCCGGCCGCGCAGGCCGAGACGACGCCGAAGCACGGGCCCAGGAGGCCATGGCGCATCGCGAGCGTGCCGGCGCCGGCGTTGCCCATCATCAGCGGCACGGCCAGCGGCGACACCGCGGTGGGGCCGCGCTCGAGCAGCTCCTCGTGGTTGCTCTCGAGCGTGTTCAGGCCGCCGATGCCGGTGCCGATGATGCAGCCGATGCGCTCGCGCGGATACGGCGGCTCGTCATCCCATCCGGCATCCGCCACCGCCTCTGCGGCCGCGGCGAGCGCCAGCTGGGAGAACCGGTCAGCGCGGCGGACCTCCTTGCGCGTGAGCCAGTCGAGCGGGTCGAAGTCGGCGCACGGCGCCTCGCCGCCGGCGATGCCGCTTGCACCAGAGGACCAGCGCTCGTGCAGCGTGCGGGCGCCGGAGCCGAGCGGCGTGACCGCGCCGACGCCCGTGACGACGACTTCGCGCCTGCCCGTGCTCACTGTGCCCGGATGACGATCAGGTCGATGGCGTCGCCGACCGTGCGGATCCCCTTGACGTCGGCGCCCTTGAGCGGCACGCCGAACTCCTCCTCGGCGATCTGCGAGAGCTCGGCGAGGTCGAGCGAGTCGACGTCGAGCTCCTCGAACGTGACGGTGCGGGAGAACTCGCTCGGGTCGGCGCCGAAGCTCTCGAGGGCGCCGTACACGACCTCCTCGACGCGTTCGGGGGTGACGGTGGTGCTCATTGGGTCCTTTCGGTTCGGGTGCTGGTTGATCTTGTGGTGCTGATTCAGGCGGACAGGCCGCCGTCGACGAAGAGGGTGGTGCCGGTGACGTAGCCGGCCTGGTCGGAGGCGAGAAAGCGCACACACGCGGCGACCTCCTCGGGCTCGCCGGCGCGCCGGGCGGGGATCGCCTCGAGCGCGCCGTTCTGGAGGACGTCCGCGGTCATGTCGGTGCGGATGAAGCCGGGCGCGACGGCGTTGATGGTCACGCCGCGGCGCGCGACCTCCGTCGCCGCGGTACGCGTGAAGCCGATCAGCCCGGCCTTGGCTGCGGCGTAGTTGGCCTGCCCGGCGTTGGCGCGCGGGCCGACGACCGAGGCGACGTTCACGATGCGCCCGAAGCGCGCGCGCACCATGCCTCGCAGCGCCTGGCGCGTGAGGCGGAACGCGGCGGTGAGATTCGTGTCGAGCACGGTCTCCCACGCGTCGTCCTCGATCGAGACCGCGAGGTCGTCGGCACGCACGCCCGCGTTGTTCACGAGGCCCAGGACGGTGCCCCCCAGCGCAGCCGTCGCCTCCTCCAGGGCGCCGGGTATCGCCCTCGCGTCGTTGACATCGAGCCCGATCGCGGTGGCGCGCCCGCCGGCCGCCTCGATCTCGCGGACCGTCTCCTGCGCGCCGCCCGGGCTCGTCCGGTAGGTCAGCGCGACCGCCCAGCCGTCGTCGGCCAGGGCCCTGGCGCAGGCGGCGCCGATGCCGCGCGAGCCGCCCGTGACGAGCATCACCGCTCCCTCAGGACGCATCGCCGGCCCCCCACTGCACGACGGTCGCCCCCCACGTCAGGCCCGCCCCGAACGCCGCAACCAGCACGCTGGCACCGTCGAGCAGGCGTCCGTCGCGGCGGACTTGGTCGAGGGCCAGCGGGATGGAGGCGGCGGAGGTGTTGCCGTGGCAGCCGATCGCGGCGACGACGCGCTCGGGATCGAGGTCGAGGCGCTCGGTGAGCGCCTGCAGGATGCGCGCGTTCGCCTGGTGGAAGACGAGCAGGTCGACCTCGCCGAGCGTCGTGCCCGCGCGCTCGCACGCCTCGCGCGCGACCGCGCCCATGCGGTCGACGGCGTGGCGGAAGACCTCGGGACCGTCCATGCGGATGAAGCCGTCGCCCCGCTCGGCGAAGATGATCTCACCGAGCGCACCGTCGGAGCCGAGCACGACGGGGCCCACGTGCGAGGTCTCCGCCGTCCCGAGCACGGTTGCCCCGGCGCCATCGCCGAAGAGGGCGGCCACCTTGCGGTCCTCGGGGTCGGTGTGGCGCGAGAGGATCTCGGCGCCGATCAGCAGCACGCGCCGCGCGCGGCCGGACTCGAGCGCGGCGACCGCCAGGCCCAGGCCGGAAACGAAGCCGGTGCACGCCGCGCCGACGTCGATCGCGCCGGCGCCGCCCGTGCCGAGCGTCTCGGCGACGAGCGGCGCGGTGTTCGGGATCAGGCGATCGGCGGTGCAGGTTGCGACGAAGACCAGGTCGACGTCCGTCGCGGGCACGTCGGCGTCGGCGAGGGCGGCGGCCCCGGCGATCGCCGCGAGCTCGTGCAGCCGCGCTCCGGGCTCAGCCCAGCGGCGCTCCAGGATGCCGGTGCGCTTGACGATCCAGCGCTCCTCGACGCCGAGCGCAGCCGACACCTCGGCGTTCGCCACGACGCGCTCGGGCAGCGCGGTGCCAAGGCCGAGCACCGCGGCGCCGGCGGGCGTCGCGGCGACCGGCGCCGGCCCGCGATCGGCGATGGCCTCAGGCAGCGGCACGCTCACCCTCCGCCGGCAGGTTGCGCGCAACGAGGCGCGCGAGCACCTCGCCCGGTCCGACATCGACGAAGCGCCCGCATCCTGCGGCGGCAAGCGCTGCCATCACCTCGCGCCAGCGCACCGGCGCGACGACGGCCTCCGACAGCTCGCGGACGGGGTCGGCGAACGGCGCGGCGGTGAGGCCGCTGTAGACGGGGAAGCGCGGTGTGCGCCATGCGACCGCGGCGAGGGCGCGTTCGTACGCGGCGCGCGCGGGCTGCATCTGCTCCGAGTGGAACGCGCCGGCGACGTTCAGCTCGAGCGCCCGCAGCCCGCGCTCGCGGGCGGCGCGGCGGGCGGCGTCGATGCCCTCGCGCGGACCGGAGACGACGAGCTGCCCGGGCGCGTTGTCGTTGGCGACCGCCAGCCCGTGCTCCGCGGCGAGCCCGCGGGCCTCCTGCGCGCTGCCCTTGAGCAGCGCGAGCATCCCTCCGGGGGCGCCCTGCTCGGCCGCGCAGGCCATCTCCCGGCCGCGGATGACGGCCAACCGCACGGCGTCGAGCTGGCTCAGCGCGCCGGAGGCCGCCAGCGCGGACAGCTCGCCGAGCGAGTGTCCGGCGAACGCGCGCGGCCCCGCCGGGGCGATGCGCCGCCAGGCGGCCAGGCTCGCCAGCAGGATCGCGGGCTGGGCGAAGCGCGTGCTCTCGTCGCAGCGGGTGAACGGCTCCTCGCCGAGGAGATCGACGCAGCACGCGAGCAGATCCGGCGCGTCGCGCTGCACGACCGCCAGTGCATCCGGGGTCTGCGAGCCCTGGCCTGGAAAGAGGTACGCGGTGGCGCTGGGGTGCGGCATGGTGCCACCGTTGCGCGGCCAGGGCGCTGCCGGCCCCAGAAACGCGTGATGCCCCCCAGGTGGGGGGCATCACACATACGATGCGGGGGGTCCCGCACGCCCCGAACGTCCCGCGCGGCCCCGCATGGGCGGCAACGCGGGACGCTCGCGGATCTCCACGCGCATCCCGCGGGGTCGGGTCGTGGTGTCAGCCCGCGGCGCGGAGGGCCGCGGCCTTGCCGGCGCAGTCGTAGAGCACGGTCGAGGATCCGGAGCCCGAGGAGAGCGAGACGGCCGTGCATGCCTTCGTGACGGCGCTCATGACGTTGCGTGAGCCGACGCGGCTGTCCATCGGCAGGCCGCCGTCGCCGGAGAGCACCCAGCGGATGTTGCCGTTCTGCACCTCCTGCGCGAGCCACGCGGCACTGACCTCGCTCTCACGGCCGGAGAAGCCGCCGATGCCGGCGACGGCGGCGTCGCTGCTGAGGATCGCCGAGGCCGCGCCCGACTGGCTGGAGACGGCGATCGTCCCGCCGCCGTGCGCCTTGGCGTAGCTGACGGCGGTGCTGAGCGACCCGGTGTTGCCGCCGAACATCCCGCCGCCACCCGCGGCGCCGGGCCCGAAGCCCTGGCTGCCCGAGGCGCCGCCGCTCGGCGGACCCGCGAAGCCCTGGCCGCTCGGCGGACCGCCCGCTGTGCCGCCGCTCGGCGGGCCCGCGAAGCCCTGCCCGCCCATCTGGGCCCCGCCCGGTGGCATCATGCCCATCTGGCCGCCCTGGCCGGAACCGCCGCGGAAGGCGCCGCGCATGCCGCCGGGGCCGCCTTGCCCACCGCCGAACGCCGCCGACGCGGGCCCGCCGGCGGGGAAGGTCCCGCTCGTCGCGTGGCCGAGCGTCTGTACCGCCCACGAGGCCGGCGCGATCAGGAGCGCGCCGAGCGCGACGGCGACCGCCGCGCCGCGCAGGCGGGCATCGCCGCCCCAGGCGAGCAGCGTCGCGGCGCCGGCGCAGGCGATCACGACGATCGGGATGACCCAGCCGACGCCGCCCGACCCGTGGTGCAGGACGGCGAACTCGGTCACGACGCCGGCGGCGATCGCCAGCGGGGCGAACACGCGCATCGCGCGCCCGAGCCCGGCCATCTGCACGGCGCCGGCGCCGATCAGCGCGGCGGTGAACGGCGCGAGCGCCGAGGTGTAATAGGGGTGGAAGATGCCCTTCGCCGTGCTGAACGCGACTGCGGTGACGAGGAAGGCGCCACCGACGGCGATGATCCAGCCGGTGCGGCGGTCGGCGCGGCGCAGGCGCGAGGCGTAGACGATCGCGGCGCCGCCCACAACGGCGAAGCCGAGCAACCAGCCGGCCTGGCCGCCGAGGCTCGCGTTCAGAAGCCGCAATGCGCCGGGGCTGCCGCCGAACGGCCCGCCCCCGCCGCCAAAGCCGCCGCCCGGCCCGCCGCCACCGGGGCCGCCGCTCTGCCCCAGCAGGCGGCCGAGCCCGTTGTAGCCGAAGATCAGCGACCAGATGCTGTTGTCGTTGGTGCCCGAGATCCACGGCCGATCGGCGGCCGGGGTGAGCCACATCAGGAGCGGCCAGGCGAGGCCGACGACGATCGCGGCGACGGCGCCCCAGATGAGCTGGCGCAGCGCGGCAGCCCGCCCGCGCGGCGCGATCCACAGCCACGCCAGGACGATGCCCGGGACCACAGGCAGGATGGCGCCCATCTTCGCCTCGAAGCCCAGGCCGGCGGCGACGCCCGCGAGGACGATCCAGCGCGTGCGGTGGTCCTCCAGCGCACGGACCAGGCACCAGACGGCCGCCGTCGCGCAGAGGACGAGCAGGGCGTCCGGGTTGTTGTGGCGCGAGATCGCCACCGCGATCGGCGTCAGCGCGAGCACGAGCCCGCCCGCGAAGCCGGCGACCCGCCCGAACGGGCGGCGCGTCATGTCGTAGACGAGACCGACGGTCGCGGCGCCCATCAGCGCCTGCGGGACGAGCATGCTCCACGAGCTGAAGCCGAACGCGCGCACCGACAGCGCCTGGATCCACAGGGCCAGCGGCGGCTTGTCGACGGTCATGACGCCCGAGGCGTCGAACGAGCCGTAGAGGAACGCGTGCCAGCTCGTGCTCATCGAGCGCACGGCGGCGCTGTAGTACTCGTTGGCGTATCCGTTGCGGTTCAGCGCCCAGAGATCGAGCAGCAGGGCCAGCGCCAGCAGCACGAGGAGCTCGGGCTTGGGCCGGGGGATCGCCCGCACGCGCGCGCTGAGGCGCTCGCGCTGCGGGGCCGGGAGGGTGACGGAGGAGGTCGACACGGTGGGGTCCTTGGTCGGTGGTCGGTGCGCAGGAGGTCAGTGGGCGCTCGCGCCGTCGGTGGCGCCCGCGGCGAGCTCGAGCGGCGCGCGCTCGAGCTCGCGGCGCGGCCCGGCGTGGGCGAAGATCCACATCCGCAGCGCGACGTAGCGCGTGACGGTGGCGCAGGTGCTGGCCGCGACGAGCACGGCGACCTCGAGCGCTCGCGACGGGCTGGGCTGCAGCGCGTGGAGCACCGCCAGCGCCCCGGTGGCGAGTGCGACGGTCAGCACGTACACGACGAAGCCCATCGTCAGCTGCCGCGCCAGGCCGGCGCGGCCGCGCACGCGGAACGAGAAGGCGCGGTTGGCGAGCGTGTTTGCGACGGCCGTGATCGCCAGCGCGGTGGCATTCGCGCTCGCCGGGCCGAGCGGGTCGCGCAGGAAGACGTAGAGCGCGGCGAAGGCCAGCGTCGAGAGCACGCCGACGATGAGGAAGCGCAGCAGCGGCGAGTCGCTGAGCAGCCGCGCGACGCCGCGCAGGTCGCCGAGCGCCGTCGAGACGATGTCCACACGCGAGTCGGGGTCGTCGACCCAGTCCACCGGCACCTCGTGGATGCGCAGGTCGGCGCGCTGGGCGAGCACCAGCAGTTCGGTGTCGAAGAACCAGCCGTTGTCGCGGACCTCCGGCAGCAGCCGCCGCGCGACATCGGCGCGCACGGCCTTGAAGCCGCACTGCGCGTCGGAGAAGCGCGCGCGCAGCGTGAGGCGCAGCAGGCGGTTGTAGCTGCGCGAGATGAGCTCACGCTTGCCGCCGCGCTCGACCCGCGCGCCGCGTGCCAGGCGCGTGCCGATCGCGACGTCGCTGTGGCCGGAGATGAGCGGCGCGACGAGCGGTAGCAGCGCGCGCAGGTCCGTCGACAGGTCGACGTCCATGTAGGCGACGACGTCGGCGTCGCTCGCCAACCACGCGGCGCGGAGCGCGCGTCCGCGGCCCCGCTCGCGCAGCGTGAGCGTCGCCACGTTGTCGAGCTCGTCCGCGAGCGCCGCGGCGATGCGCGGCGTGGCGTCCGTGCTCGCGTTGTCGGCGATCACGATCCGCCATGCGTACGGCATGGCGCCGGTCAGGTGCTCATGCAGGCGCCGGATGGACGCGGCGAGGACGTGCTCCTCGTTGTAGACGGGGACCACGACGTCGAGCCGGTGCGCCGGTGCGTGGAGGCTTGATGCGAGGGCCATGTCGTCAGCGTGCATGCCGGGCGTGTGCATTGGCGGTGAGGTTCCTGGGAGGATCCTGGGAGAGCGGCTGTGTGCGCGAGCGCCCGGCGCAGGAACTGTCGCGCCGGACGCTGAGAGGGCTCTGAGAGCGGCTCAGGACGTGGAGGTGGCCAGCGGCGTCGAGGACTGGGTCGTCCCCCCGCCCGAGGAGGTGCCCGACGACGGCGTGGACGTCGAGCCGGAGGACTGGGTCGAACCCGAGGAGGACGTGCCGCTGGAGGACGACGACCCGGTCGACGCGGCGGCCTGGGTTGCGGTGGTCGCGGCCGATGACGAGCCGGCCGCGGTGGCCGCCTTGCGCGCGGCGGCCCGCGCCGCCGCGCGCGCCTCGGCGCGCCGGGCCTCGGTGGCGAGGCGCTCCCGGCGCAGGATGGCCCTGCGCGCGCGCAGCAGCTCGGTGCGCTCGGCGTCCAGCGCGGCGGTCGTGGCGCTCGCGGCGACGAGCCGGCGCGTCTGCGAGGTGCGCGAGAGCGCGGGGTCGCGGCCGGCGGCCATCTGCGCAGAGAGCCCGGCCAGGGCGATCAGGAACGCCGCCACCGTCAGCGCGGCGACGAGGCGCCGCAGGCGGCGCCGGGTGGGGGACGGCATCGCTGTTCCTCTCGGGTCGGGTGCGTGCGTGACGGCACCCTCGGCGCTCGGCCTCAGCGCAGCGTGAGCCCGGCCTGGGAGGCCCGTGAGACCGCCGCCGCCGGGGCGACCTCGAGGGCCGGCGCGGGCGCGCGGCGCGCGGCCCAGGCGCGCGCCCCCCAGCTCACGCCCGCGTACGTGCCGGCGGCGTACAGGTAGCCGAGCAGCACGTCGGCGACATAGTGCTCGCCGGCGTACACGAGCGCCAGCCCCATCGCCAGCGGGTAGGCGACGAGCAGCGCCCGGATCCACCACCGGCGGGTCATGTCCCACAGCGTCAGCGAGAACAGCAGCGCGAACGCCGCATGCAGCGACGGCACGGCTGCGACGTCGTTGGCGTACCGCTGACCGGTCTCGAAGAACGTGTCGAACGAGAACACGTGCACGTGCGACCAGGCGATCGGGACGATGCGCGCAAGCGGAGGCACGTGCCCGGCATCGGCAGCCATCCACGGCGGGACGGCGGGGTACAGGGCGTACGTGGCAAGCCCGGTGAGCGACAGCACGATGACCATCACCATGTACCGCCGGAACCGGTCGTGGGCGAACACCCACAGGGCGGCGGCCAGGCCGAGCGTCGCGACGAAGTGCGTGATGTAGACGGCGAGCGTCGCCCAGTCCCACCAGCGCAGGTGATCCGGCCCGTGCCACAGGCGCGCCTGCAGCCAGGCGCTGGGCAGCTGGCCGCCGGCGAGCCAGCGGTCGACGCGGATCTGCGGGAGCAGGTGCGGCGCGGCGACGAGCCCGTCAGCGGCACCGCGCAGCAGGTCGTACAGCAGCAGCACGATGACGAGCGGCAGCCAGTCCACGACGCCGCGAAGGAGGCGCCGCGGGCTGGTGATCGTGAACGCGAGCATGAAGCCCGCGATCCACACGAACAGCGAGTCGGTGCTGAGCGAGAGCTCCCCGCGCACGGCGGCCACGGCGACGACCGCGCCGTACACGACCGGCGCCCCCCGGCGAACGACCGTGCGCCGCGCCGGCACGTCCCTCAGACCGAGCCGGGCGGTCGTTTGGGCCCGGAGCCGAAGGTCGCCTGCCGCTGGTAGCCGGCCACCACGATCCCGACGCACGCCAGCAGGCCCAGCCAGTAGCCCCAGTCGAGCGAGATGCCGACGTGCGGCGCGGGGCGCCCGAAGATGATCCCGTTGCCCAGGACGAGCACGACGCCGGCCATCCCGACGATCATCGTCACCTCTCCGGGGCGCCAAGTGAGCTTGTGCCCGCGCGCGACGATCCACGCCAGGATGAACGGCGCAAGGCCGAGCGCCAGCAGCAGCCAGCGCAGCGTCGGGAAGGTGTCCCATGCCGACGCGGTCTGGTTCGGGCCGATGTGCGCCGAGTAGATCTGCGAGTTCGGGTTCGAGCTCGTGGAGAACCAGGGCAGCCAGAGCGAGACGATCAGCACGAGTCCGGAGACCATGCCGATGAGCTCCGGGCGCGCCAGGCGCGAGCGGTCCAGATAGCGACGCTCGTCGCCTGCCGGGGCGGGCTCGGGCTGCGCGTTCATGGCGCAACCGTACCGGCCGCGATCAGTGCAGCGTCAAGAGGCGCAGCTTCGTCGTCAGGCCGCGCCCGGCCGGGGCCCCGGTCGTGCGCATCGACGCCTTCAGGGAGAGCGCCTTGGCGGCCGGCAGGCGCGTGCCGCCCGCAGACTGGGCCGGGTAGAGCGTGAGCTCGACGATCCCCGTCTTTGCCGGCAGCCCGGTGATCGTGAGCTGCCTGCCCTTGAGCGTCACCGTCGGCTTGCCCGCACCGCCGAGCAGTCGGCCGGGGAGGGCAGCGGAGGCCGCGGCGGCGAGCGGGAGCATGCGCCGCTGGCCGCCCTGCGTGATGACGCGCAGGCGACCGAGCCCAGGGCGCGGCGCCAGCGCGGCGGGCGAGACCAGCGCGGCGGGCAGCGGGAAGACGACCTTCGTGACCGCGCTGCGGCTGTCGACCCGCAGGCGCAGGCCCGTGCCCTTCGCGGTCCGCCACTGGCCCGCCGTGAAGCGCGCGGCGCAGGGCACGGTGCGCATCGTCTCGGTCATCTTGCGTGCGCTCCCCTTCAGCGGGCGCACGACGACGCTCAACGTGTGCTTCGACGCGCCGGCGAGGGCCTTCGGCGCCAGCGAGACCGTCCACGGCCCCTTTCCGGCGACGGCCAGCAGATGGCCGTCGAGGTAGAACTTCGCCGAGCGGACCTGCGCGACGTTGTCGGCGCTGAGCTGCGCGGTGAGCGGCGACTCGGGCACGACGACGCCGTCCGCGCGGACGCGCAGGCGCAGCGCGCCGGGCCCGGGCACGTTGACGCGGTGATAGCCCACGCCGCCGGTGAGTTCCTGGCAGGACGTCGCGGCCACGAGGCTGCCGGGGAGCTGGCTGAGATCCTGCGGCGCCGGCTTGGGCTTGGGCGTGGTCTTCGGCGTCGTCTTCGTGGTCGTGGTGGTCTTCGTCGGCGTCGTGGTGGTCGGCGTCGTGGTGGTCGGCGGGGGCACCGCGGCGGCGAGCGCCAGCGCATCGGAAGACTGCGTGACCGAGCCGGACGCGTTGGTCGCGGTGACCTTCACGAGGAAGGCGTGGCCGGTGTCGCCCGCGGCGATCCGGTAGGACACCCCGGTCGCGCCCGCGACGTCGGCGCAGTTCGAGCCGTCCATGTCACAGCGCTGCCACTGGTAGCTGTAGGTGAAGGGCCCGTCCCCGCCGAACTGCCCGTTCGTCGTCGTCAGGAAGCTCGCCACCTGGCTGACCGCCGGCTTCGACTGCGCGGCCGGCTGCGCGGGGCCGACGGGCCCGGCCGGCTTGGCGGCGACGGCGATCGTGCCGCCGGGGTTCGTCGCGGTCACGACGAAGCGGATCTGGTGGCCCACGTCGTCGGGCGTCAGCTGGTAGGTGGAGGCGGTCGCGCCGGTGATGTCCGTGCAGTTCCCGCCGCTCGCGTCGCAGCGCTGCCACTTCGTCGTCTCACCGATGGGGCCGTAGCCGGTGAAGGTCCCCAGATGGCCGGTCAGCGTCTGGCCGTTCTGGGTGACGCCCGTGATCGTCGGGGCGACCGTGTTGACGGGCGGGCGCGCGACGACGACGGGCGTGTTGTCCGACAGGCCGGTGTCGAAGCCCAGCCCGTTGGACCCGGTGACGCGGATGCGCAGCGAGGCGCCGACGTCCGCGGCGTTCAGGACATACGCCGGGGTCGTCTCACCGTCGATGTTCACGCACAGCGTGCCGTTGGGCTCGCAGCGCAGCCACTGGTAGCTGTAGGTCAGCGGGCCGCTGCCCGACCAGGTGCCGCGATCGGCGCTGATCGTCTGGCCCTCGAGCATCGTGCCGGTGATCGACGGGCGCGTGAGGTTCGTCGGCGGCGTGCCGGTGATCACCGCGGTCGCGGCGGAGGTCGCGCTCGCGCTGCCGGCGGGGCTCGTCGCCGTGACGACGATCCGCAGGGTGTGGCCGGCGTCGTTCCCGTCGACGTTGCGCGTGGCGTTCGTCGCGCCCGCGATGTCGATGCAGCCGTTGCCTGCCGTGTCGCAGCGCTGCCACTGGTAGGCGTAGGTGATCGTCGGCGTGCCGGTCCAGGTGCCGGGCGCGCCGGTCGCGAGGGTGCCGGCCGCGGCCCCGCCGGAGATCGTCGGGAGCGCGGTGTTCGTGGGCGGCGTCCCGACGACCGGCCCGATCGCGGCGGAGATCGCGTCAGCGCTGCTCACCGGGTTGGTCGCGGTCGCCACGACACGGATCTGGTGGCCGATGTCGCCGGGGAGCTGCAGGTAGGTCATGGCGGTCGCGCCGGGGATGTCCGCGCAGTTGTGGCCCTGGTCGTCGCAGCGCTGCCACTGGTAGGTGTAGGTGATCGGGTCGCTGCCCTGCCACATGCCGTGATCGGCCGTCAGGGTCGTGCCCTCCTGCGGCACGCCGTCGATCGACGCGCCGACGATGTCGAACACCGGCGCCGGCTGCACGGCGGCGGTGGGCGCGCTCGTCGCGCTGGCCGAGCCCGCCACGTTCGTCGCGGTGACGATGACCCGCTCGACGTGGCCGATGTCCGTGCCGGTGAGGTCGAGCGTCGCGCCGGTCGCGCCGGAGATGTCCGCGCAGTTCGTGCCGCCTGAGTCGCAGCGCTGCCACTGGTAGCTGTAGGCGATCGTCGGCGTCCCGGTCCACGTGCCCGGATCGGCGGTCAGGGTGCTGCCGTCCTGGGCCGTGCCGGTCGCGTTCGGTGCCGCGGTGTTGGCTGGCGCCACCGGGGCGACGACGCCGCTGACCGCGGACGGCGCGGAGGCGCTGCCGGCGGCGTTCGTCGCGGTCACGACGACCCGCAGCGTCGAGCCGACGTCGGCCGGGTCGAGGTCGCGCGTGGCGCCGGTCGCGCCCGCGATGTCCACGCAGTTGTTGCCGCCCGCGTCGCAGCGCTGCCACTGATAGGCGAAGGTGATCGCCGGCGTGCCCGTCCACGTGCCGTTCGCCGCCGTCAGCGTCCCGCCGTCGACCGGCGCGCCGCTCGTCGTCGGCGCCGCGGTGTTGACGGGTGCGACGGCGCTCACGATCACGGTCGCGGCCGAGCTCGCGGACGTGCTGCCGCCGCCGTTGGTGGCAGTGACGGCGATCCGGACCGTTGCGCCGACGTCCGCCGGCGTCAGGGTGTAGCTCGAGGCGGTCGCGCCGGTGATGTCGGTGCAGCCGTTGCCCGCGCTGTCGCAGCGCTGCCACTGGTAGGCATAGGTGATCGTCGGCGAGCCGGTCCAGGTGCCCGTGTCGGAGCTCAGCGTCTGGCCGTCCTGCGCGGTGCCGGAGATCGCCGGGACCACCGTGTTGGCGGGCGGGGCCGAGGCCACGAGC
Source organism: Solirubrobacteraceae bacterium (assembly GCA_035542555.1). Taxonomy (GTDB): domain Bacteria; phylum Actinomycetota; class Thermoleophilia; order Solirubrobacterales; family Solirubrobacteraceae; genus F1-60-MAGs163. The sequence continues at coordinate 17,168 of DATKLF010000109.1, forward strand.
GCGGTCTGCGCGGAGGTCGCGCTCGCGCTGCCGCCCGCGTTGGTCGCGGTCACGACCACGCGCATCGTCGCGCCGACGTCGGCCGTCGTGAGCGGGTAGGTCTGCGCCGTGGCGCCGATCACGTCGACGCACAGCAGGCCGGAGACGTCGCAGCGGCGCCACTGGTAGCTGTAGGAGATCGGCGGCGTGCCCGTCCAGGTGCCGTTCGACGCCGTCAGCGTCGAGCCGTCGGCGGCGCTGCCGCCGATCGAGGGGGCGCTCGTGTTCGCGGGCGGTGCCGCGGCGACGACGCCCGTCGCGGGCGAGGTCGCGCTCGCCGAGCCAGCCTCGTTGGTCGCCGTGACCACGACGCGCAGCGTCGAGCCGACGTCGGCCGGGTCGAGGTCGCGCGCGGCGCCGGTCGCGCCCGCGATGTCCACGCAGTTCGCGCCGCCCGCGTCGCAGCGCTGCCACTGATAGGCGAAGGTGATCGCCGGCGTGCCCGTCCACGTGCCATTCGACGCCGTCAGCGTGCTGCCGTCCACGAGCGCCCCGGCGACCGACGGCGCGGTCGTGTCGACCGGCGGCGTCGCCGCGATCGGGCCGCTGTCGGCGCTCGTCGCGCTGGCCGAGCCGCCGCCGTTCGTCGCCGTCACGACGACGCGCAGGGCGTGATCGACGTCCGCCGGGGTGAGATCGTAGGTCGCACCGGTCGCGCCCGAGATGTCGGCGCAGCCGTTGCCCGCGCCGTCGCAGCGCTGCCACTGGTAGGTGTAGGAGAGCGGCGCCGTACCCGACCAGGCGCCGGTCGACGCGCTGAGCGTCGCGCCGTCGACGCGCGTGCCGCTGATCGCCGGCGGGGTGATGTTGGCGGGAGCGGCCGCCACGACGACGGTGGTCTGCGTGGAGGTCGCACTCGCGCTGCCGCCCGCGTTCGTCGCGGTGACGACCACGCGCATCGTCGCGCCGACGTCGGCCGAGGTCAGCGGGTAGGTCTGTGCCGTCGCGCCGATGATGTCGACGCACAACAGGCCGGACACGTCGCAGCGGCGCCACTGGTAGCTGTAGACCAGCGGCGGCGTGCCCGTCCACGTGCCGGTCGAGGCCGTCAGCGTGCCGCCGTCGGCCGTCGGGCCGGAGATCGTGGGAGCCGCCGTGAGGGCCGGCGGGATCGCGGCGATCACCGCGCTCGGAGCGGAGGAGGCGCTCGCCGAGCCCGCGACGTTCGTGGCGGTCACGACGACGCGCAGCGTGCCGCCGACGTCGCCGTGGGTCGCCACGTAGGTCGAGCCCGTGGCGCCCGCGATGTCCGCGCAGCCGTTGCCCGCCGCGTCGCACAGACGCCACTGGTAGGTGTAGGAGATCGGCGCGGTGCCGGTCCAGGTGCCGTTCGACGCGGCCAGCGTGCCGCCGTCGATCGCGCCACCGGAGATGCCGGGAGCCGTGACGTTCGCCGGCCCGTCGGGGGAGACGACGGCGCTCGGCGCCGAGGTCGCGCTGACGATCCCGGCGGCGTTCGACGCGGTGACGACGACGCGCAGCGTCGAGCCGATGTCGGCGGTGCCGAGCGTGAAGGTCGAGGCCGTCGCGCCCGCGATGTCGGCGCAGCCATTGCCGGCGCTGTCGCAGCGGCGCCACTGGTAGGCGTAGTCGATCGTCGGCGTCCCGGTCCACGTGCCGGTCGAGGCGCTCAGCGTCTGCCCGTCGTGCGCGGTGCCGGAGATCGCCGGGAGCACCGTGTTGGCCGGCGGGTCGGGGACGATCAGGCCCGTGCGAGCGGACGTGGCGCTCGAGCTGCCGCCGGCGTTCGTACCCGTCACGACGACGCGCAGGGTCGAGCCGACATCGGCCGGGGTCTCGAGGTACGTCGAGGCGGTCGCACCGGCGATGTCCGCGCAGTTGTTGCCCGCGGTGTCGCAGCGGCGCCACTGGTAGCTGAAGGTGATCGTCGGCGTGCCGGTCCAGGCGCCGGTCGTCGCGGACGCGGTCTGGCCGTCGCGCCAGGTGCCCGAGACGGTCGGCAGGGCGGTGTTCACCGGCGGTGCGGCCGTCACAACGCCGCTCGCGGCCGAGGTGATGCTCGCCGAGCCGGCGACGTTCGTCGCGGTCACCACGACGCGCAGGGTCGAGCCGACGTCCGCGGCGGTGAGGGTGTAGGTCGACGCGGTCTGGCTGCCGATGTCGGCGCAGCTCGAGCCGGACGCGTCGCAGCGACGCCACTGGTAGGCGTACGTGATCGTCGGGGTGCCCGTCCACGTGCCCGTGGTGGCGCTGAGCGTCTGCCCGTCGCGCAGGGTGCCGCTGATCACCGGCGGGGCCGTGTTCGCAGGCGGCGCCGGGGCGACGGCCGTGGTCTGCGGCGAGGTCGCCGATGCGCTGCCGCCGGCGTTCGCGGCGGTGACGACGACCCGGATCGTGGAGCCGACGTCCGCGGAGACGAGCGTGTACGTGGACGCGGTCGCCCCGGCGATGTCCGAGCAGCTCGACCCGGACGCGTCGCAACGGCGCCACTGGTAGCTGAAGGTGATCGTCGGCGTCCCCGTCCACGTGCCGTTCGCCGCGGTCAGCGTCTGCCCGTCCTTCGCGGTGCCGCTGATCGACGGCAGCGCGGTGTTCACCGGGGCCGCGGCGGCAACAACGGAGGTCTGCGCCGAGGTCGCGCTCGACGTCCCGCCCGCGTTCGTGCCGGTCACGACCACGCGAATCGTGGAGCCGACGTCCGCGGGCGTCTGGGTGTAGGTCGAGGCGGTCGCCCCCGCGATGTCCGAGCAGCCGGTGCCCGCGCTGTCGCAGCGCCGCCACTGATAGCTGAAGGAGATCGTCGGCGTGCCCGTCCACGTCCCGTTCGCCGCGGTCAGCGTCTGCCCGTCCTTCGCTGTCCCGCTGATCGACGGGAGCACGGTGTTCAGCGGCGGCGCCGGAGCGACGACCGCGGTCTGCGCTGAGGTCGCAGTGGAGCTGCCACCGGCGTTCGCGCCGGTCACGACGACGCGGATCGTCGAGCCGACGTCGGCAGGCGTCTGGGTGTAGGTCGAGGCGGTCGCCCCCGCGATGTCGGCGCACGAGGCGCCCGAGCTGTCGCAGCGTCGCCACTGATACGTGAAGGTGATCGTCGGCGTCCCGGTCCACGTGCCGGTCGTCGCGCTCAGCGCCTGGCCGTCACGCAACGTGCCGCTGATCACCGGCAGCACCGTGTTCACCGGCGCCGCGGGCACCACGACCGGCGTCTGCGGCGAGGTCGCGGACGCGCTGCCACCGGCGTTCGCGCCGGTCACGACCACGCGGATCGTCGAGCCGACGTCGGCGGGCGTCTGGGTGTAGGTCGAGGCGGTCGCCCCGGCGATGTCCGAGCAGCTCGACCCGGACGCGTCGCAGCGCCGCCACTGATACGTGAAGGTGATCGTCGGGGTGCCCGTCCAGGTGCCGTTCGCCGCGGTCAGCGTCTGCCCGTCCTTCGCCGTCCCGCTGATCGACGGCAGCGTCGTGTTCACGGGCGCGGCGGCGGCGACCACGGGGGTCTGCGCGGAGGTCGCGGCCGCGCTCCCGCCGGCGTTCGCGGCGGTGACGACAACGCGGATCGTGGAGCCGACGTCGGCGGGCGTCTGGGTGTAGGTCGAGGCGGTCGCCCCGGCGATGTCCGAGCAGCTGTTGCCGGCGCTGTCGCAGCGCCGCCACTGGTAGGTGAAGGTGATCGTCGGGGTGCCCGTCCAGGTGCCGTTCGCCGCCGTCAGCGTCTGCCCATCCTTGGCCGTGCCGGCGATCGACGGCAGCACCGTGTTCAGCGGCGGGGCGGCCGCGATGACGCCCGTGGCGGACGATGTCGCGCTCGCGGCGCCGCCCGCGTTCGTCGCGGTGACCACCACGCGCACCGTGCCGCCGACGTCGGCCGAGACCAACGCGTAGGTCGACGCCGTGGCGCCGGCGATGTCCGCGCAGCTGTTGCCCGCGCCGTCGCAGCGCCGCCACTGATAGGTGTACGAGATCGGCGCCGTGCCGCTCCAGCCGCCGTTCGTCGTCGTGAGGGTCTGGCCGTCACGCAGCGTGCCGCTGACCGCCGGGAGCGCGAAGTTCACCGGCGCCGCCGCGGCGACCACCGGCGTCTGGGCGGACGTTGCCGACGCGCTGCCGCCCGCATTGGTGGCGGTGACCACGACCCGGATCGTCGAGCCCACGTCCGCGCCGACCTCCGGGTAGCTCGAGGCCGTGGCGCCGGCGATGTCCGCGCAGCTGTTGCCGGCGCTGTCGCAGCGGCGCCACTGGTACGTGAAGGTGATCGTCGGCGTCCCCGTCCAGGTGCCGTTCGACGCGTTCAGTGTCTGCCCGTCCTTCGCGGTGCCGCTGATCGACGGCAGCACGGTGTTCACGGGCGCCGCGGCGGCGACCACGGAGGTCTGCGCCGAGGTCGCGCTCGAGCTGCCGCCGGCGTTCGTGCCCGTCACGACCACCCGGATCGTCGACCCCACATCTGCCGGAACGGCCGTGTACGTCGACGCCGTCGCACCGGAGATGTCCGCGCAGCTGTTGCCCGCGCTGTCGCAGCGACGCCACTGGTAGGTGAAGGAGATCGTCGGCGTGCCCGTCCACGTGCCGTTCGCCGCCGTCAGCGTCTGCCCGTCCTTGGCGGTGCCGGAGATCGTGGGCGCGACGGTATTGAGCGGCGGGGCGGGGGTGATGACGCCGGTGGCCGCAGAGGTGGCGTTCGCGGTGCCGCCCGCGTTCGTGGCGGTCACGACGACGCGGATCGTCCCGCCGACGTCGGCCGCGACCAGCGTGTACGTCGAGGCCGTCGCGCCCGCGATGTCGGCGCAGCTGCTGCCGGCTGCGTCGCAGCGGCGCCACTGGTAGGTGAAGGAGATGGTCGGCGTCCCGGTCCAGGTGCCGGACGTCGCGCTCAGCGTCTGCCCGTCGCGCAGGGTGCCGCTGACCACCGGCAGCGCCGTGTTCGCCGGCGGCGCGGGGGCGACGAGCGCGGTCTGCGCCGAGGTGGCGCTTGCGGAGCCTGCGACGTTGGTCCCCGTGACGACAACCCGGATCGTCGAGCCCACATCCGCCGGCACGGCCGTGTACGTCGACGCGGTCGCCCCCGCGATGTCCGCGCACGAGGCGCCCGAGCTGTCGCACCGGCGCCACTGGTAGGTGAAGGAGATCGTCGGCGTGCCGGTCCACGTGCCGTTCGCCGCCGTCAGCGTCTGCCCGTCCTTGGCGGTGCCGGAGATCGTGGGCGCGACGGTATTGAGCGGCGGGGCGGGGGTGATGA
>DATKLF010000110.1:0-19075 GCA_035542555.1 Solirubrobacteraceae bacterium
ACATCACCAGCGGCGCTGACTGGGAGAAATCTGGGCAGTCCGCGGCGTTGGACCGCGGAGCCGTGCCGGGCATCCGTCCGCCCGTTGGCTCAGCCGCCCGCCGGACCGGCGGACGCTGTCCCCGCGCGCAGGTTCGCGAGCACGGTCTGCGGCGTGTCGGTGCCGTTCACGCGGATGCGCGGCAGCTGGTACGGGTCGTCCGAGCGCGACGCGATCCCCGGCTGCACCGTCGTCGCTGCGAGATAGCCGGCGGCGCGCACTGCGGCGCGCACGCGCGCGTCGTTGCGCCCGGCCGGATAGCAGAAGAAGTTGACCGGGATGTGGAACACGCGGCGCAGGAGCGCGCGCGAGTCGGCGACCTCGCGGCGCAGCGTCGCGTCATCGACGGTCGTCAGGTCGGGGTGGGTCAGCGTGTGCGAGTCGACCTCCCAGCCGGCGGCGAGCATGCTGCGTACCTGGCGGCGCGTCAGCCCGCCGGGGCCGATGTTCTTCCCCTCCAGGTTCAGCACGCCCGGCCATCCGGCGGCGCGCAGGATCGGCTTGGCGTGCGCCCACTGGCTGAGGTAGCCGTCGTCGAAGCTGAAGACGACCGGCTGGCGCGGCAGGCCGGGCCCGCCGTGCCAGGCGCGCCAGGCCTGCCCGAGCGTCACCCCCTGGTACCCCTTGCGGCGCAGCAGCGCCACGGTGGCCTTGAAGGTCTCCCGTGGCGTCCAGAGCTCGGGGTAGGCGGTCCCGGGCGGGGGCGCGGTGACGACGTGGTACATGAGGATCGGCACGGGGCCGCGGTAGCTGCCCGTCGCCGGCCGCTGGGCGCGGGCGACGACCGTCGTCCGCGTTTGCGTGTGAGCGGCGGCCGGCGCCGCCGCCGTCGCCGTCCCGCCGGCGTGGCCGCCTCCGCCGCCGGAGCCCCCGCTGAACGCCCCGCTGATCAGCGCGACGACGAGCGCCACAGCTGCGACGAGGACCACGATCGCGGCGACCCGGCGACGGCGCACCGCGCGGCGCCGGCGCTCGCGCTCCTGCGCGCGCCGGCGCGCGATGTGATCGGGGACGCTCACGCCGCATCAGGCTAGATGGTTGATTCGGCGGTGTCGTGGGATCAACCATCTCGTGCGGTGGTAGCGTCGCCCGCGTCAGGCCCCGACCGACAACGGAGGACCACATGAGCGCAGATCCCGGCATCACCGGCACCGACTTCGTCTCCGTCCCCACGAGCGACCTGGAGCGGTCGGTCACCTTCTACCGCGACACGCTCGGCCTGCGCTGCTCGGTGCACATGCCCGAGCGCAACTTCGCCGAGTTCGAGACCGGGAACCTCACGCTGAACGTCAACGACCCGGTGAAGATGGGGATCGGCGATCTCTCTCCGAACCGCAACCACATCGCGCTGCATGTCGACGACGTCGCCGCCGCGCGCGCGGCGCTCGAGGAGCGCGGCGTCGCGTTCATGGGCGACGTCTTCGACACGGGCGTCTGCCACATGGCGTTCTTCGCCGACCCCGACGGCAACCTCTTCATGCTCCACCACCGCTACGCGCCGCGCGTGACGGAGGGCTGAGCCGGCGGCCGCCCTCCGACCGCGCTTCCACACCCGCGCCGCGCCGACCCCCGCGCCCGCGCCCCGCCGCACCGATCGTGTGCACTAGCGTCGGCCACGGCTGCGCCGAAGCACACGATCGAGGCGCGGGTAAGCGGGGGCGGAGCAGTCCGGGGCACCAGAACCGGCGGACCGTGTCGCGGGCGCGCCGCTCCGCTTCCGCGTTCCGCGCGCTCAACCCGACCCCGCGCGAGAGATGATGCGCTCGCATCGGCCACGCCGACGCGAAAGCACACGATCCGGGCGCGGCGCGAGGGGCGCCGGGCGGCGGGCGGCGGGGGCGGAGGCGCCGAGGCGCGTGGATCGATGGTGTGCTTCCATGTCGGCGCCGCCGATGCGAATGCACACGATCGCGGCGTGGGGTGCCGCGTCCGGCGTCCGGCCGCGTTCCCGCCCCTCAAGCGCCCGCCCGCCCGCGACCGGTGGCTCACACGTCGCGACGCCCGGAGCCGCCAACGTGACCGCGCGACGATCGGTTGCGCTCGCATCGGCCACGCCGACGTGGAAGCACACGATCGGCTGTCGGCGCCCTCAGGACCCCCTACAGCCGGAAGACCGGCACGAGGCGCTTCTCGTGCTCGGCCTCGATGCGCGCCACGACCTCGATGTGGGGCTCGAGCGGCGTGCCGCGCAGCTTCGTCCCCAGGCCCTCGTCGACCTGGAAGATCCCCGCGCTGTTGGACATCTCGATCTCGATCCGCACCGCCGTCTTGCGTCCCGGCGAGATCGTGACCTGCTCGATCGCGTAGGCCGACAGCGAGTGGATGTTCGTCTCCCCCGCCTCGAACGGCAGCCGGGCCCGGCCCTTGGCCATGTCGAGCGCGTCGGCCACACGCACGATCGCGGCCTCGATCGTCTGCGGCCGCCCCTGCGAGCGGTGCGAGATGATCGCGTGCATCGCCTCGCTGGCGACGACCGTGCGCTCGGGTTCGTCGTAGATGCCCTCCAGCAGCACCGGCAGGCGGTCGGCCGCCAGGAAGAGCGAGTAGGTCTCGTGGTCCTGGCGCTGGATCGACATGCCCAGGCAGTGCAGCAGCGCACCGGCCGCGATCACGACCTCCGCGTCGCGCTCGCCCATGCCGTGGTCGGCGACCATCGCCGGCGTCACCCCCGCGCGGAACAGCAGCCGCGCGAGGCGCAGCGCGATGTTCGTGACGATCTGGATGTGGACCCACGAGTGATCGGACATCCCCAGCCGCGTGGCGTTGACGCCGGCGACGTACCACCAGCCCTTGACCTGTTCGTCGGCGTTGACGGCGTCGAACAGCTTCTCCAGCCTGCGGTTGCCGCGCGTCGGGGCGCGCACGTGCGCGGCCCGGACCCGCTCGGCGACGCTCGCGGCCTCGGGCTCGGCCTCGTCCTCCGCCATCGGCCAGCGCGTCCCTACGACGCCGCCTGCGCCTCGGCAGCGCGCTTGGCGTGAAGCGCCAGCAGCTCGCGCTGGACGTTGCGGGGCGTCTCGTCCGCAGCGGGCACCAGGCGCTCCCAGCTTCCGTCGCGCCGCAGCTCCCAGGCGTTCGCGTCGTCGGCCAGGCAGCGCTCCAGCGTGTCGAGGAGCTCCGCCTTGCAGGCGGGGTCGCGCACCGGCGTGATCAGCTCCACGCGGTTGTCGAGGTTGCGCGGCATGAGGTCCGCCGAGCCGATGAGCACGTCGACCTCGTCTTCGATCTCGAAGGCGTAGATGCGCGAATGCTCGAGGAAGCGCCCCACGATCGAGACGACGCGGATCCTGTCCGACACGCCGGGGATGCCAGGGACAAGGCAGCAGATGCCGCGCACGTTCAGCTCGACCGGCACCCCCGCCTGCGAGGCGCGATACAGCGCCTCGATGACGCGCGGGTGCACGAGCGCGTTCATCTTCAGCTTGATGTGCGCGTGCGCGCCCGCGCGGTGCGCGTCGATCGTGCGGTCGATGCGCTCGAGGATCCCGTCGAGCATGAAGTTCGGGGCGACCAGCACCTCGCGGTAGCGCGCCGGGCGCCCGTAGCCGGTGAGGAAATTGAACATCTCGGCGACGTCGGCGCCCAGGCGCTCGTCGCACGTGAAGAGGCCGAAGTCCGTGTACAGGCGGGCCGTCTTGGGGTGGTAGTTCCCGGTGCCGATGTGCACGTAGCGGCGCACGCCGTCGCCCTCGCGGCGTACCACCAGCAGGCACTTCGCGTGCGTCTTGAGCGCGGGCATCCCATACACGACGTGGACGCCCGCCTCCTCGAGCTTGCGCGCCCACATGATGTTCGCGCGCTCGTCGAAGCGCGCCTTGAGCTCCACCAGGCAGACCGCCTGCTTGCCGCGCTCGGTCGCCTGGATCAGGGCCGGCACGAGCGGCGAATCGTCGGACGTCCGGTAGACGGTCTGCTTGATCGCCAGGACGTCCGGATCCTCCACCGCCTGCTGGACGAAGCGCTCCACCGAGGTGGAGAACGAGTCGTACGGGTGGTGCACGAGCAGGTCGCCCTGGCGGATGACCGAGAACATGTCGTGCCCGTCGGCCTCCGCGTCGGCCAGGCGAGGCGGCGTCACCGGCGTCCACGGCTCATCGCGCAGCCCCGCGTGGCCGGGAAGCCCGGCGAGCTGCCACAGGTCGTTGAGGTCGAGCATCCCCGGGACGTCGTAGACCTGACGCTCCTCGACGCGCATCGCCTCGACGAGCTCGGCGCGCAGCGCCGGGTTGAGCCCCGCCTCGATCTCCAGGCGCACCGCCTCGCCGAACGGCCGGCGCCGCAGCTCCGCCTCCACGGCCTCGAGCAGGTCGTCGGCCTCGTCGGCGATCTCGAAGTCCGCGTCGCGGGTGACGCGGAACAGGCCGTGGTCGACGATCTCCATGCCCGGGAAGAGCGACTGCAGGTTCGCTGCGATCAGCTCCTCGAGCAGGACGAACGTCGTCTCCCCCTGAACCACCGGCACGAACCGCGGGATCATCTCCTTCGGGACCTTCACGCGGGCGAAGACCGTCTGGTCGGTCTCGGGGTCGCGCACGAGGACCGCGAGGCTCAGCGACAGGTTCGAGATGTAGGGGAATGGCCGTCCGAGCCCGACCGCGAGCGGGGTGAGCACCGGCAGCACCTGGCGCTTGAAGCGCTCGTAGAGCGCCGGGCGCTGGTCCTCGGGCACCTCGTCGAGGCGGATCACGCGGATCTCGTGCTCGGCGAGCGCGGGGAACAGCACCTCCTCGACGACCCGTGCCTGGCGCTCCACCTGCGGTTGGATGCGCTCGCGCAGGCGGTCGATCGTCTCCGACGGCGTCAGCCCGGCGCGCACGCGCTCGATCCCGGCGTCGGCCTGGTCGTGCAACCCGGCGACGCGGATCATGAAGAACTCGTCGAGGTTGGAGGTGTAGATCGCCGCGAACTTCACCCGCTCGAGCAGCGGGTGGTGGCTCGACTCGGCGAGCTGCAGCACGCGGTCGTTGAAATCCGCCCATGAAAGCTCGCGATTGAACGAGAGCTCCGGGTCGGCGAGGTCCAGGGACTCGCGCGGCGGCGGGAACGGGTCGTCCGGGACGGGAACCCCCGGGATGCGGTCAGGCCGCGGACCGGGGGCGTGGGCGGCCGGCTCGCTCGCGCGCGTGTCGCTCATGCGGACTCCGGCCCGCGCGTGCCGTTGGGGCTCGCGTCCAGGCTCTGCGCCGCCGCGCCCGCGAGCGGCCGCTCGGTGACCGCGTACTCCAGGCGTGCGCGGAACCCGTCGCGCTCGAGCCCACGCCAGTACGTCGTGAAGCGCTCGAACAGCAGGTCGCGCCGGGCGCGCAGGTAGATCTCGAGCGCCGTCAGGCCGCGCCAGGCGTCGGCGTGCGGCAGCCGGCCGGCCAGTGCGGGATCGAGATCATCCGCGTCGCCGGCGCGCCGCTCGACCTCTTCGGTGTCGGCGTCGCGCAGCGTCGCGGCCAGCTCTCGCACGCGCGGCAGCTGCACGTCGCAGTCGTGGATCTCGCCGAGCAGGTCCTGCAGCTCGCGCGCGCGCTTGGCGGCGACGCGGGCATAGGGCCCGAAGCACACGTCCCCGGTCGCCTCCAGGATGTAGCGCAGGCGCTTGGCGGCGATCCGCATGGCGTGCAGCTCCGCGACGTTCGCCGGGTCGGCGACGTACGGCCCGAACCAGCACAGCTCGTCGAGGCGCACCTCCACGATCCGCTCGGCGTTGTCGGCGAGCGTTCCCTCGGGATCCAGATGCTTGACCTTGCGCGCCTTCATGCGCTCACCAGCCCGACCCCGGTACTGGACCGTCGGGGCGCCCAGCTTCACCGATCCGCACATGGGGGTGGCCGTCGCCGTGCACGACCGTGGGCGCCGGGCGGTGCTCGCCGGAGGCCGGCGCGGGCAGCTGCTCGCCTGCCGGCGCGACGGCCTGCTCCAGCGACCGCGCGAGCGTCGCCAGGCGGCCGTGCAGGTCGTGCTCCTCGGCGTGGGTGAGCGCCGCCGCCAGGCGGGCGTTGCCCTCGGCCTGCTCGGCGCGGGTGCGGGCGATGAAGAGCTCGACGCCGGCGCGCTCGTCGGGGCCGACGGACGCCGCGAACTGCTCGAGTGCCAGCAGCTCCACGTCCGGGTCGCGGCGCGCGCCCAGGGCATCGGCGAGGTCCTTGACCTCGCGCAGCAGCGGACGCAGCTCCTTGGAATCGAAGCACGGTGCGTAGATCTCGAGCATCGCGCGCAGCCGGCGCGTCGCCACGCGCATGGCGTGCACGCGCTCGATGTCGCCCACATCGAGGACGCCCTCGGCGTGCTCGAAGACCTCCTCGGCGCGCACGCGCACGGTGGCGGCCGCCGCCTGCGCGTACGCCATGTCCGCGTGCAGGCCGGGGATGTCGCGCGCCTTCGCCATTGGGCGACGTAGTATCGCGCCTCAGCGCGCAGCGGGTCCACCGAAGTTCACCGTACGTATCATCGTCCGCCGTGCCTGCCCCGGCCCCCGCCATCCTCGTGCGCGAGCTGCGCAAGTCCTACGGCGAGCACGAGGCCGTGCGCGGCATCGACTTCGAGGTCCAGGCCGGCGAGGTGTTCGGCCTGCTGGGCCCCAACGGCGCCGGCAAGACGACGACCGTCGAGATCCTCGAGGGGTACCGCGCGCGCAGCGCCGGCATCGTCTCGGTGCTGGGCTTCGACCCCCAGCAGCGCCCGCGCGCGCTGCGCGAGCGCGTCGGCATCGTCCTGCAGAGCTCGGGGATCTACCGCCATGTGCGGGTGCGCGAGGCGCTCGTGCACTGGGCCGGCATGTACCCCGCTCCGCGCGACCCTGACGAGGTCCTCGACCTCGTGGGGCTGCGCGAGAAGGCGGGCGCGACGACGCGCACGCTCTCGGGCGGGCAGATGCGCCGCCTGGACCTCGGGCTCGCGCTGGTCGGTAATCCCGAGCTGATCTTCCTCGACGAGCCGACGACCGGCTTCGACCCCGCCGCGCGCCGCGCCGCGTGGGACACGATCGCGCGGCTGCAGGGCCTCGGAAAGACGGTGCTCATCACGACGCACTACCTCGAGGAGGCGCAGGCGCTCTGCGACCGCGTCGCGATCATCAAGGACGGCCGGATCGTCGCCGAGGGCCCGCCGGCCGCGCTCGGCGACGCGTCGGCGCGCTACCGCGTCAGCTGGGTCGATGACGACGGCACCCAGCAGGTGCGCGAGGAGCGCGACCCCACGGCGCTGCTGCACCAGCTGACGAGCGCGGCGCTGGCGCGCGGCGAGCCGGTGCGCGACCTGTCCGTCACGCGCCCGACGCTCGAGGAGGTCTATCTCGAGCTGACCGGCCGCGAAGCCGAGAAGCAGCGGGGCTGATGAGCGACGTCCTCACGCTGACCTGGCGCCAGTTCCGCCTCGAGCGGCGCATGTTCTGGCGCAACCCCTCCGCGGCGTTCTTCTCGTTCGCGCTGCCGCTCCTGTTCCTGTTCCTGTTCGGCGCGCTGATGAACGGGAACACCCACGACCTGCAGATCATCGTGCCGGGCATCGCGGGGCTGAGCGTGATGGCGACGACGTTCAACGCGCTCGCGATGAACATGACCTTCCTGCGCGAGCAGGGCGTGCTCAAGCGCATGCGCGGGACGCCGCTGCCGACTCCGGCGCTGCTCGGTGGCATCGTCGGCAACGCGGCGGCCAACGCGATGATCCAGATCGCGATCGTCGTGCTCGCCGGCCGGTTCCTGTTCGGCCTGGGCTGGCCCAAGGACTGGCTCGAGCTCGTCGTGTTCACGCTAGCGGGCGTCGCCTGCTTCGCCTCGCTCGGGATCGCCTACTCGCACGTGATCCCGAACTTCGAGGCCGCGCCCGCCTACACGAACATCGTGTTCCTCCCGATGATCTTCATCTCCGGGGTCTTCTACGACGTCAAGCAGGTGCCCCACTTCCTGCGCGCGATCGCCGAGGTCTTCCCGCTGGTGCACGTGATCGACGGCCTCAGCGGCGCGCTCGTCACCGGCGTCGGGCTCGCGCACAACCTCGACGACCTCGCCGTGGTGCTCGCCTGGGCGGCGTTCGGGATCGTGTTCGCCGTGCGCGGCTTCAGCTGGAGCGCACGCACCGCGTGAACGCCGGCGGCGGCACGCCGTCGACGCGCACCGGAACCCGCGCCAGCCCGCCGGCCTCCCACTCTGGCCGCAGCATCCCGAAGACGTTGACGTCGAGCCAGGCCTGACCATGGCGATGCCAGTGGCGCAGCACCCCCTCGTGGCGGAAGCCGACGCCGAGCAGCGCGCGCGTGGAGCGCTCGTTGGCGGGGTTCGAGTATGAGCCGAGCCGGTGCATCCCGAGCAGCACGAAGGCCAGGTGGGCGATCAGCGCCTTCGACTCGCGGTTGGCGCCGGTGCCCCAGAAGGCGCGCCCGAACCACGTGCCGACCACGCAGCGCGTGTCGCGCCATGAGAACTCGCTGAGCCCGGTGATGCCTGCCGGACCGCGCTCGCGGTGCACGACGAGGAGGTCGAGGTGCTCGCCGCGCTCGCGCTGGCCGGCGCAGCGCTCGACGTAGGCGAGCGGCTGATCGACGGCGGTGTACGGCCCCCACGAGAACCAGCGCGTGACCTCCGGGTCGCCGGCCAGCTGCAGCAGCGCCGGCGCGTCGCTGGCGACCGGCGGCCGGAGCGTCAGCGTCGGGCCATGCAGGGCGAAGTCCACGGGCGGTACATTCGCACGCGCGCATGCTGGCCCTCCTGTACGACGTCCATGGGAACCTCCCGGCCCTGCAGGCGGTGCTCGCGGACGCCGCGGAACGCGGTGCGGACACCTACCTGCTGGGCGGCGACTACGCGCTGTTCGGCGGCTGGCCGAGGGAGTCCGTCGAGCTGCTCGAGACGCTCGACGGCGCGACCTGGATCCGCGGCAACGGCGAGCGCTGGACGCACGACCCCTCGGGCGCGCCCGACGACCCGACCGTCCAGGGCGCGATCGCGGCGTGCGCCGAGACGCTCGGCGCCGACGTGACGGGCCTGCTGGCCGCGCTTCCCGAGAGCGCGCCGGTGCAGGCGGGCGGGGTCGCCGCCCGCGCCTGGCACGCCTCACCCGTGTCGGACGTGCGCTCCTTCGGGCCGGAGGGCGGCCCCGAGGACGACGAGCTGCTCGAGGGCGTCGAGGAGGCGCGCCTGTACTTCGGCCACACGCACGTCCCGTTCCGGCGCGTCGGCCCGCGCGCGATCGAGCTCGTCAACCCCGGGAGCGTCGGCATGCCGTTCGACGGCAACCCGCGCGCGGCCTACGCGCTCGTGCACGACGACGGGACGGTGCGGCACCGGCGCGTGCACTACGACCACGCGTCCGCCGCCCGGCGCGTGCGCGAGCAGGCGCGCGGCGCCGCGTGGGGCGAGATCGTCGCCAAGCGCATCGAGCGCGCGCAGTTCCTGCTGCGCTGACCGCGCCGCTCTCAGGCGAGCGCGACGAGCAGCCCGGTGAGCTCGGAGGAGGGCTGCGGGCGCGCGAAGTAGAACCCCTGCGCCGCGTCGCAGCCGAGCGCGCGCAGCCGGTCGACCTGCGCGAGCTGCTCGACGCCCTCCGCGATGGCGGTCAGCCCGAACGCGTGGGCCAGGCCGATGATCGCGGCGACGATCGCGGCCTCCTCGTGGCTCTCGCCCATGCCGTTCGTGAACGAGCGATCGATCTTGATCGCGTCGACCGGAAGCTGCTCGAGCAGCCGCAGCGAGGAGTGCCCGGTGCCGAAGTCGTCGATCGCGAGTCCGACCCCGAGGTTCTTGAGCGCGGTCAGGACGCGCTTCGCGCGCTCCAGGTCCGCCATCGCGGCCGCCTCGGTGAACTCGAGGCTGATCGCGCCGGCCGGAACGCCGGAGCGCTCGATCGCGCTCGCCACGACCGTCACGGTGTCCGGGTGCAGCACCTGTCGGGGGCTGAGGTTGATGCTCACGGTGACGGGGCCGGCCTCGCGCCGGTCGATGCCCCACAGCGCCGCCTGACGCGCGGCCGAGGCGATCGCCCAGGCGCCAAGCGGGACCATGACGCCGGACTCCTCGGCGACCTCGAGGAACTCCGCCGGGGCCACGAGGCCGCGGTTGGGGTGCCGCCAGCGCAGCAGCGACTCGCAGCCGGTGATCGACCCGGAGGTCAGCTGGAAGATCGGCTGGTAGTGCAGGGTGAACTCGCCCTCTTCGAGCGCGCGGCGCAGGTCCGCTTCCAGGCCCAGGCGGTGGCTCGCGCGCCGGCGCATGTCGTCGTCGAAGACCTCGTAGGCGACGCCGCGCTGCTTGGAGCGGTACATCGCCGAGTCGGCGTCGCGCAGCAGCGTCTCGTGACGCACGCCCGCGCCGCGCGCGAGCGCGATGCCGATGCTCGCGCGGATCTCGATCTCCTCGCCCCCGCCGGTGGGCGCGAACGGCTCGCTGAGCGCCACCGCGATGCGCTCGGCGACGTTCACCGCCTCGTGCTCTCCGCCGACGTCCTCGCACAGCACGACGAACTCGTCGCCGCCGAAGCGGGCGGCGGTGTCGCCGCTGCGCAGCACGTCGGTGATGCGCCGGGCGACGTCGACCAGCAGGCGGTCGCCGGCCTCGTGGCCGAGGCTGTCGTTGACGGCCTTGAAGCCGTCGAGGTCGAGCACGAGCAGCGCGATCGCCCCGTCATGGCGGCCGAGGCGGCCGAGGCTCTGCGCCAGCCGGTCGCGCAGGAGCACGCGGTTGGGCAACCCGGTGAGCGGATCGTGCAGCGCCTGGCGGGTGAGCTCGGTGTCCACCCGTTCACGCGCGACGGCGTAGGCGAGCGCGCGGACCAGGCGGGGGCCGTCGAGCTCGTCGCGCAGGAGGACGTCCTGCGCACCACGGCGGATCGCGCGCAGCGCCGCCTCGTGGTCCTCGTCGCCGGTGAGCAGCACGATCGGGACGTCCACGGCGACCGCGTGCAGCTGGCCGAGCGCGTCGAGCACGTCCGAGCCGTCCACCGGCGCGGCGAGCAGGACGATGTCGATCGGCGCGTCGAGCAGCTCGTCGACCGCGTCGCTCAGCCGTCCCGCGGCGAGCACGTCGAGCGTCAGCCCGGCACCCTCGAGCAGTGCGGCGACGTGGTGCGCGTCGCCGGGCCGCGCCTCCACGACGAGCAGCCGCGTGGTGGGCGTCAGCCCTGCGGACGGTGCGGGCTGCTGCATCTCGATGTCTGCCATGGGCGGAGTGGGGAGCGGGGAACGGGGCGGCCGGCGCGAGGCGGACCTCCACAGCGGGTATCGCGCCCGCAGGCGCGACGCTTGAGCGCGTCCAGGCCCGCGTGGACGGGTGAGCGGGATCACGCCCCTGGAATCGCCTGTTTTCTTTTACACTTGTTTCTGGTGTCTTGAAGCGGCGAGTCTGAACGGCGCAGGCCGATGCACTACCGTCGGCGCTATGACCGACGAGCCGGCCGCCGAGATCGTCGCGTCCGTCGGCGCGCTGGACGAGACCGTGGCGCTGCTGCGCGACTTCCTGCACTCCTCCGGCGCGCTGCGCGTGGTGGCGGTGGTCGAGCGCGAGCCAGGCGAACCCCCGGCGGTGGTCGACTGCGAGCGCTTCGCGCCCGTGGAGGTCGACCTCGGCGACCGCACGGTCCACCTTCCCCACGAACTCGAGCTCGGTGTCACGCCCCCCGCGCTGCCCGAGATCCGCCGGCTTCCACCGTTCGAGGTCGATGCCGCCGGCGGCGAGGTCGTGGGGGCCATCGGGGGGCTCGAGCATCTCGTCGACGTCGTCGGCGCGCTCGCCGACCTGCTCGGCGGGCGCAACGTCGCGATGGTGGTCTTCGAGACGACCGACCCGGAAGCGCCGCTGGCGATCACCGCGCGCGCCGGGGGCGTCGAGGCGCCCGTGGTGTCGATCGGCGAGGAGGAGTTCGAGCTGGGCTAGCGTCAGAGGCCCCGGAGGAACTCCACCAGCAGGCGCGCGGCCTCGTCGGGCGCGTCGTCGAACACGAAGTGCCCGGAGCCGGCCACGACCTCCAGGCGCGCCCCCGGGATCTCCGCGAGCAGGCGGTGCGCCCCGGCGAGCGGGGCGAAGGGGTCGTCCGCGCCCCACAGCAGCAGCGTCGGCACACTGAGCGCGGCGAGGCGTCCGGCGTACGGCTCGAGCTTGTCGAAGTCGCCGGAGCGGTAGAGCTCCAGGTGGGCGCGGCGGCGCTCCTCGCCGTCGTAGCCCTTCCAGTATTCCGCGATCGCCTCGGGCGTCATCCGCGAAACCCCGCCCAGCATCGCGGCGAATCCGTCCGCGGTCATCCCGGCCGCGAGCTCCTCGCCCTGGCCCGGGGTGCGCATCGCCTGCGCCAGCCCATGCCACTTGCCGTCGGCGAAGAAGCCGGTGTCGCTGATGCTCAGCGCCCGGATCGCAGCCGGGTTCTCGCACGCCCAGCGCAGGCCGATCAGGCCGCCCCAGTCGTGGACCGCCAGCGCCACGGGGCCGAGTGCGAGCGCTGCGTGGAAGGCGCCGAGCGCCGCCAGGTGGCGCTCCCACGAGCCGTCGCCGCCCGCCAGCGGCGAGTCGCCGTAGCCGGGGAGATCGGGGGCCAGGGCGCGCCAGCCGGCCGCGGCCGCCGCCGCCAGGACGGAGCACCACATGTACGACGACTCGGGATATCCGTGCACGCACAGCAGCGTGCCCGTCGGCGTGCCCCGCGGCAGCGCCTCGCGGTAGGCCAGCCCGGCGGCGGTGCGCAGCTCGGCGTCCGTCATCGACGCACCGTATCCGCGATCATGCCCCGCCATGCGCCTCATCCGGTTGCTGTGCGGCCCGTTCTTCGTCCTCGCCGGGGCGCTGCACTTCATCGCGCCCGCGTTCTACCTGCGGATCATGCCCTCCTGGCTGCCGCGCCACCGCGAGCTCGTGGCAGCCAGCGGCGCGGCCGAGATCGCCGGCGGCCTGGCGCTCATGTGCCCGGACCCGGCGGTCAGGCGCACCGGCGGGCGGCTGACGATCGCGACGCTCATCGCGGTGTTCCCGGCGAACGTGAACATGGCGCTCAACGCCGAGCGCTTCGCCGACGTGCCCGGCGCGCCGGCATCGCTCTACGCGCGCCTGCCCTTCCAGCTCGTCTTCATCGGGTGGGTGCGCGCGGCGATGCGGCCGGCGGGGCGCTGAGGGCCTCGAGGTCGAGCGCCTCGCCCGGGCGCAGCACGCGGACCTGGACGGCCGGCGCGAGCTGTGCCGCCCAGGCCTCGAACACGCGCGGCGGACGCGCCAGCGCCTTCGGGCGTACGCGGTGCACGCCAAGCGGGTAGAGCGTTCCCCAGTGGATCGGGACCGCGATGCGTGGGCGCAGCAGCGCGGCCGCCTGCGCGGCGCGGCGGGGGTCCATGTGACCGGGCCCGATCGTCGGCCCCCACCCCCACACCGGGAGCAGCGCGACCTCGAGCGGCTCGCGGGCGATCTCTCGCATCTCGTCGAAGAGGTCGGTGTCACCGGCGAAGTACGTGCGGTGTTCGCGCCCGGCGATGAACCCCAGCGGCCTAGCGGCCGGTCCGATGGTCGGCCAGCGGCGCTCGTCGTGGTCAGCGGGCACCGCGCGCACGGGCACGCCACCGAGCGTCACCTCCTCGCCGTCGGCGACCTCGTGCACGTGCGTGAAGCCCAGCCGGCGGGCCGAGCGTCCGGCGCCGCGCGGGACGACCAGCGGCGTCACGCGGTCGAGCATGCGCAGCGACGGCGGGTCGAAGTGGTCGCCGTGCAGGTGCGAGATCAGGATGCCGTCGAGCCCGCGCAGTGCGTCCGGGGCCGGCGCGGGGCCGTGGCGGCGCAGGTGCAGGACGCGCGCGCGCAGCACCGGGTCGGTCAGCAGGCGCGCCCCCTCCAGCTCGAGCAGTAGCGTCGAGTGGCCCAGGAAGGTGATGCGGTCGCCCACGGCTTCACCGTACCGGCGGCGACGTCGTCGGCGGGCGGGTCCGAGCTCCATGGGAAGATGAACCGTCGATGGGCACCTCCGAGGCCAGCGCGGCCGCTGAGGCGCTGGCCGACGCGGAGCTCAGCGCCCCCGACGACGCCGACCACGCG
This sequence comes from Solirubrobacteraceae bacterium, assembly GCA_035542555.1. Classification (GTDB taxonomy): domain Bacteria; phylum Actinomycetota; class Thermoleophilia; order Solirubrobacterales; family Solirubrobacteraceae; genus F1-60-MAGs163. The sequence goes on from DATKLF010000110.1 coordinate 14,025, forward strand.
GTCACGGCGCTCGAGCTGTTCTTCGACCTGGTCTTCGTCCTGGCGATCACGCAGGTGACCGCGCTGCTGGCCGCCGACCCGACCGGCCACGGCCTCATCCGCGCGCTGCTGCTGCTCGCGCTGCTGTGGTGGGGCTGGACCGGCTACGCCTGGCTGACGAACGCGGTGGACGTCGAGGAGGGCGGCATCCGGCTCGCCTACCTGGGCGCGATGGCCGCGATGCTCGTCGCGGCGCTCGCCGTGCCGACGGCGTTCACGAGCAACGAGCTCGCGTTCGCGGCGGCGTACTTCGCCTTTCGGTCGCTGCACGTCGTGCTCTACGAGCGCGCATCGCGCGGCGTCCCGGAGGTCAACCGGGCGGTGCGCCGGCTCGGTCCCGCGCTGCTCGTCAGCTCGGCGCTGATCCTCGTCGCCGCGCTCTTCAAGGGCCCCGCACAGCTCGCGATCTGGGGCGTGGCCATCGTGATCGACTACGGCGGCCCGCTCGTGGCCGGCACCGACGGATGGCAGGTCCACCCCGGGCACTTCGCCGAGCGCCACGGGCTGTTCATCATCATCGCGCTTGGCGAGTCGATCGTCGCGATCGGGTCGGGCGCCCCGCACGGGACCGTCAGCGTCAGCGTGATCGTCGCAGCGGTGCTCGGCATCGCTGCCGTCGGCGCGCTCTGGTGGCTGTATTTCGACGTGGTTGCGGTCGTCGCCGGCCGGCGGCTGCGCGAGGCGACCGGTGCGGCGCGCAACGCGATGGCGCGCGACTCCTACAGCTACCTGCATCTGCCGATGGTGACGGGGGTCGTGCTCGTCGCGCTGGGCCTGAAGAAGGCCCTGCTGCACCCGCAGGTCACGCTGCGCGCGGTGCCGGCGATCGCGCTCTGCGCCGGCGCGGCGCTGTATCTGCTGGCCCACATCGCCTTCCGCCTGCGCAACGTGCACTCGCTGAACCGCCAGCGCCTGGTCGCGGCGGTCGTCTGCGTGGCGCTGCTCCCGCTGGCGCTGCACGTGAGCGCGCTCGCGAGCGTGGCATGCGTCAGCGCCGTGCTCGTCGTCCTCATCGCCTACGAGGCGCTGCGCTTCCGCGAAGCCCGCGCCCGCGTGCGCGCGGCGGCGCGCGAGTAGCTCCGCCCGCGGGCGCCGGCCGGTCAGCGGCAGGCCATCTGGGCGAGCTTGCGGCGGTAGGCCCGCATGTACGGCCGCCGCCAGTCGTCGTGCGTCTGGGTGCGCAGCCGCGCAACGCGCTCGCGGTGGTAGGGCGAAGTGAGGCTCTCGGCGTGGCCGATGACGTCGCGCACGGCGATCCCGTAGCGGCAGCGCAGCCACGCGGTGAGGCGCAGCGAGGCCGCGAGCTGGCGCGGGTCCGAGAGGACCTGCTGCTCGGTGAACCCGACGTGCTCGATCCCGACCGCCGTGTAGTTCAGGCCGACGGTGTGCCGGCACATGAGGCCCAGCGGCACGAGCTGGAAGATCGCGCCGTCGCGCGCGATGACGAAGTGCGCGCAGGTGCCCGGCAGCTCGTGAAGCTCGGGATCCGGGACGTCGGGCGCGAAGGTGTTCCAGGTCGCGGAGACGCTGTCGTTCTCCGTCAGGTGCTCGACGATCACGCGGGGATGGATCAGCCGGTAGGTGGTCAGCCCGTAGTGGCGCTGCGCGTACGCGCGCATCTCGCGCTTGCGCTGTGCGCTGAAGGGGATCGGCCGCCAGGTGACCGGCGGGCGGGGCGGGGCCGCCGCGCCCGCGGCCGGCCAGAGCAGGGCGCCGAGCGCCAGGAACGCGGCGAGCACGCCGCCGACGATAGGGCCCAGCCCCCCGCGGCGCCGCCGATCCGATAAGACGTAGCCATGCGAGACGAGCGGCGGGCGCGATGAGGCGGGGGCGAGAGCGCGCCGCCGCCGCGGGCGCCGCCGCGCTGGCCGGCGTGGTCGCCTACGACCTCGTCCAGCGCCGTCACGCGATCCTGCGCAACTTCCCGATCATCGGGCACTTCCGCTACCTGCTCGAGGAGGTCGGGCCGGAGCTGCGCCAGTACATCGTCACCTCGAACAACGAGGAGCGGCCGTTCTCGCGGGACGAGCGCAGCTGGGTGTACGCCTCATCCAAGCAGCGGATCAGCACGATCGGCTTCGGGTCGGACAATGAGATGGAGCTCACCTCCGGGTACTTCATCGTCAAGCCGGCGCCGCGCCCCTGGCCACGGCCCGTGCGCGGCAGTCCTGGCGGCCCGCCGGAGCACCTGATCCCGTGCGGCAAGGTGCTCGGCGCCGCCCACGGCCGGCGCCATGCGTTCCGCCCGGGCTCGGTGGTGAACATCAGCGGGATGAGCTTCGGCGCGCTCTCGGCCAACGCGGTCGAGGCGCTGAACCGCGGCGCCGCCGGCGCGCCGTGCCTGCACAACACCGGCGAGGGCGGCCTGGCCCCGCACCACCTGCACGGCGCCGACCTGATCTTCCAGATCGGCACGGGGTACTTCGGCTGCCGCGACCGCGACGGGCGCTTCTCGCTCGAGCAGCTGCGCGAGCGGATCGCCGCGGGCCCGATCCGCGCGCTGGAGATCAAGCTCTCGCAGGGCGCGAAGCCCGGCGTCGGCGGGCTCGTCCCGGCGGCGAAGATGACACCGGAGATCGCGCGCATCCGCGGTGTCGAGCCCGGGCGCGACTGCCTGAGCCCGGCGACGCACTCGGCCTTCGACGGGGTCGAGGGCCTCGTCGAGTTCGTCGAGCTGCTGGCGTCCGAGACCGGGCTGCCGGTCGGCATCAAGTCGGCCGTCGGGCAGCAGCGCTTCTGGGACGACCTCGTGCGCGTCATGGACGCGACCGGCGGCGGGCCCGACTTCGTCACGATCGACGGCGGCGAGGGCGGCACGGGTGCCGCGCCGCTCGCATTCGCCGACCACGTGTCGCTGCCCTTCAAGCTCGGCTTCAGCCGCGTCTTCGCGACCTTCGCACAGGCGGGCCTCACCGAGGACGTCGTCTTCATCGGCTCCGCGAAGCTCGGCCTGCCGGCGGCGGCGCTGTTCGCCTTCGGGCTCGGGGCCGACATGGTGAACGTCGGGCGCGAGGCGCTGATGTCGGTCGGCTGCATCCAGTCGCAGCGCTGCCACACCGGCCGCTGCCCCACGGGCGTGGCGACGCAGAACCGCTGGCTCGTCGGCGGCCTTGACCCGGCGTCGAAGTCCGAGCGCTGCGCGACGTATGTGCGCGCGCTGCGCGGCGAGCTGCTGGCGCTGACGAGTACGTGCGGGGTGCCGCACCCGACGCTCGTCACGCCCGACATGCTCGAGCTGCTCGACGAGGGCTTCACCGCGACGACCGCCGAGGAGCGCTTCGGCTACTTCCCCGCGTGGCGCAGCGTCCCCGACGCGCGCCGTGCCGAGATCGAGGGACTGTTCGCATGACCGCAGCCTCCGTACCCCTGCCCCAGCCACCCGAGGCCGTGCTCGACCACATCCCCGAGGGCGCGGACATCATCGTCCCGATCGCCAACGGCGAGCCGGTGCTGCTGATGGACACGCTGGAGGCGAACAACGAGCGCCTCTCGGGGGTGCGCGTGCATCAGATGCACCCGCTGCGCGAGCGCGACTACATCCGCGGGGCGTTCGGCAACCGGCTGCGCCACGTGAGCTACTTCCTGGCCGCCGGCGACCGCGAGGCCTTCTGGGAGGGCCAGTGCGACCTCGTCCCCAACCACTTCTCCGAGGTGCCGGCGCTGCTGCGCAAGACGACGAAGTGCTCGCTCGTGCTCGCGTCCGCCAGCCCGCCCGACCGGCACGGCTACTTCAGCCTCGGCACGAACGCCGACTACGTCGCCAGCATGGTCGGCCGCGCGCCGTTCTTCCTCGAGGCCAACCACCGGATGCCGCGCACGATCGGCGGGACGCTCGTGCACGCAACGCAGATCGCCGGCTGGTGCCAGAGCGACCATCCGCTGGTCGAGGTGCCCCCCGCCTTGCCCGGGCCGGCCGACGACGCGATCGCGCGGCGCATCGCCGAGCGCGTTCCCAACGGCGCCACGCTGCAGGTCGGCATCGGCGCGGTCCCCAACGCCGTGCTGCGCCTGCTCGCCGACCACCAGGAGCTCGGCCTGCACACCGAGATGATGTCCGACGGGGTGATCGACCTCATCGAGGGCGGGGCGATGACCGGCACGCGCAAGCGCCACCGGCGCAACAAGCACGTCGCCACGTTCTGCCTGGGGACGCAGAACCTGTACGACTGGCTCGACGGAAACGAGGGCGTCGAGCTGCTCGGCGTCGACTGGGTCAACAATCCGATGCTGATCGCCGACGAGCCGAACTTCGTCTCGATCAACGCCACGACCGAGATCGATCTCATGGGCCAGTGCGCGTCGGAGACGATTGCCGGGCGCTACTGGTCCTCGAGCGGCGGGCAGGCCGACTTCGCGCGCGGCGCGATGTACTCCGAGAACGGGCAGGCGTTCCTCGTCCTGCACTCGCAGACGAGCCGCGGTCGTAGCCGGATCCGTGCGCAGCTCACCCCCGGGTCGGTCGTCACGACGCTGAAGAACACCGTCGACCACGTCGTGACCGAGCAGGGGATCGCCGAGCTGCGCGGCAAGTCGCTGCGCCAGCGCGCCCAGGCGCTGATCGGGATCGCGCACCCCGACCATCGCGACGAGCTCACGCGCGAGGCGCGCGAGGCCGGGTTGCTGCGGTGAGGCCGGCGCGCGCCCGCTTGCGCGCCGTCCCACGCGCGTGACACACTGTCACGCCCCGGACCGAGGAGACCCGCATGGCCACGACCAGCGTGCAGGACCTGGCGAGCGTCGACCTGAGCGACCTGTCGCTCTGGGAGGGCGGGCCCCCACACGAGCTCTTCGAGCGGATGCGCCGCGAGCGGCCCGTGCACTGGAGCCCACTCGAGGGCTTCCCATGGGAGGCCGGGTTCTGGTCGGTCACCCGCTTCGACGACATCGCCTGGGTCGGGCGCGACTGGGAGACCTTCTCCTCCGAGCGCGGCGGCATCCTCGCCGTCAACCAGTTCATGGAGACGCCGCCGCCCGGCGCGCCGGAGGACCCGCTGGCGTTCCAGCGGATGATG
>DATKLF010000111.1:0-4581 GCA_035542555.1 Solirubrobacteraceae bacterium
GCTCCCGGCGCCGCAGACGACGGCCCTCGGCGCCTGAGGGTGGGCGTCTCGACGCCCACCATGGGCGGCCGGGCGTTGCGGGCGCAGGCCCGCGACGCCCGTGCCGCGCTGCCGGCGTCGGTCCGCATCGGAGTCCCCGCCGCAGTCGTCGCGCTCGCGGCGGCGCTGCGGCTGATAGCGCTCGCCTCGATCAGCCCGAACCCGTATTACGACGCCGCGGTGCGCACGATGTCGCACTCGTGGCACGACTTCCTCTACGGCGTCTACGCGCCGGGCTCGGGGCTGGCGATCGACAAGCCGCCAGTCGACCTGTGGCTGCAGGTCGCCAGCACGAAGCTGCTGGGATTCACGACGCCGGCGCTGCTGCTGCCCGAGGCGCTGGCGGGCACGCTCTCCGTGCTGCTGCTGTTCGACCTGCTGCGCACGTTGTTCGGCTGGGCCGCCGGTGTCGCCGGTGCGCTCGCGCTCGCCGTGCTGCCGATCGCGGTCATCACCGCGCGCAGCGACACCATGGACTCGGTGATGTGCGCGCTGATCCTCGGCGCCGCAGTGCTGATCGCGCGCGCCGGCGCGCACCCAGAACGCCACCGCTGGTGGAAGCTGCTCGGCGCCGCGGCGCTGTTCGGCCTGGCCTTCGAGGTCAAGATCCTCGAAGCGCTCATCGCGCTCCCCGCGCTGCTGATCCTCTACTGGCTCTCGAGCGCCGAGCCGCGCGGGGCGCGCCTGCGCCGGCTCGCGGCGATGGGCGCGGTGTTCGCGGTCGTGGCGCTCTCGTGGCTGACGGCGGTCTCGGTCGCGCCGGGCGCGCAGCCCTGGTACATCGGCTCGACGAACGGCTCGCCCTGGAACGCCACCTTCGTCTTCAACGGCGTCGACCGCCTGCTGGGGCCGCCCGCGCACGCAATCCCGCGGCCCACGAGCGGGCTCGGCACCTCCACCGCGGCGGCGGCGCGCCGACAGGCGGCCTCGCGCGCGCGTGTGCGCCAGAACCACGCGGCGGCGCTGCTGCGCCGTCCCGCGCCCGCGGGCCCGACCCGGCTGTTCGCCCGCAACGCCTCACTCGACGTGCGCATCGGCATCGAACTGGTGGCCGCATGGCTCGCGCTCGCCGTCACGCTCGCGCTCGGCTCGTGGCGGCGCCTGGGCCGGCTAGGCAAGGCCGGTGTGGCGACCCTCGGCGGCTGGCTGGCGATCGGGACGCTGCTCTTCAGCGTGATGCGCCGCCTGCAGCCGCGCTACTTCGAGGCCTTCACGCCCGCCGTCGCCGGCTCGCTCGGCGCCGGCGCGGTGCTCGCCGCTCGCTCGGCGGCCGCGCGCTGGGGGCATCCGCGCCGGTGGTCGGCGCTCGCAGGCGCGTGCGTCGGCCTCGTCGTCGTCGCCGGGCTGGCCACCTCGATCTCCGCCGTCGCGCGCGGGTCGACCGACTCCGGCCGCCCGGGCGGCATGGCCGCCGCCCGTGTCGCCCGCCTCAGCGCCTATCTGCGCGCGCACCAGGGCGGCGCGCGCTACGAGGTCGCCTCGCTCTCGGCGGCGAAGGCCGGCCCGCTCGTCGTGCGCGACGGGCGGCCGGTTATGATCCTCACGAGCCTCTACGGCCAGCCGCTCGTCAGCGTCCAGCGCCTGGCCGCGGCGGTGCGCGGCGGTGAAGTCCGCTACGCGCTCGCCGGCGCCGCCTGCACGCCCGGCTCGCGCGACCGGCTTACCGGCTGCTCCGCGCAGGCCGCCTGGATCCGGGCGCACGGCACGGACGTGAGCCACGCGGCCGGCCAGCCGAGCCGCGGGCTCGTGTACCGCCTGTCCGCCTGACGGTCTCGTCGAGTGGTCGATTCGCTACCCATGCGGTAGTCAACCGACCACTCGATGTGGGGTGGGCGGTGTCCGGAGGTCAGGAGCCGCGCTCGGGCTCGTCCGCGGGCGCGCGGGCGTGGCCGCGGAAGAACGTCCACGTGCGCCACGTCGTCGAGTACGGTCGCGCGGCCGTCCACTTGGGCCAGCTGTGGGGCTCACCGGCGAGCACGTCGTGCACGACGTCCGCCCCCCGCTCGCAGCCGCCCCAGGTCTCCTCGGTGACCCCCGGCGGCTGCGCCCCGAGCAGCCGCGCGCGCTTGGAGCAGCCGTCGATCGCGCGCCACATCGCCAGGTAGCCCGGAACGCTGCCGGCGTGACTCGAGCCCTTGCCCGCGTAGGGCACCACGCCGTCGGCGGCGCCGTGGACCTCCAGCACCGCGAGCGGACGGGACGGGCGACACGCCGGCTGAGCGCTGTAGCCGCCGGCGACCGGCGCGATCGCCGCGAGCCGTCCGGCCAGGCGGCAGCCGAGCAGCGCGGTCATGCCCCCGCCGTTCGAGACCCCCGTGGCGTAGACGCGGGAGGTGTCGACGCAGACCGTGCGCTCAACGCGGTCGAGCACGGCGTCCAGGAACGCGACGTCGTCCGGCTTGCCGGGGAGCGCGCCGCTGATGTTCCAGAACGGGCGGCTGCCCGAGCCGCCGGCGAAGACGACGACGAAGCCCTCGTGGTCGGCGAGGGTGCTGTAGTTCGTCATGCGCTGGAAGTCGCGCGCGGTCTGGCCCGCGCCGCCGAGGCCGAGCACGAGCGGACGCGGCCCGGGCGTGCCGCCCTTCGGCACGTGCACGACGATCCGGCGCGGGCCGCTGCCCGCGTCCACGTCGAGCTCCTGGTCGCCGGCACGCGCGGCTGCGCACGCCACGCTCGCGGCGACGGCGGTCTGCGCGCTCCGGGCTGCGGCGCCACCCTCGCCGTCGGCGGCGCCGACGCGGCCTGAGCCCCACATGAGCAGCACGACGAGGACCGCGGCCACAAGGGCCGCAGGGCGGATGAGGCGAGGCACTACTGCTCAGATCGCTTCCGGCGCGTGGAACACCCAGCGCCGGCTGAGCAGGAAGGTCGTGACGGTCACGGCGGGCAGGATGACAGCCTCACCGGCCATCCGCGGCAGGCCCGCGTGACGCACGGTGAACCAGATTCCGGCGGCATTCAGCGCCAGGCCGATGCCCTGGACGACGACGTATCGCGCCGCCGTCTCGGCTCCGCCCGATGCACCGCGAAACGTCCAACTGCGGTTCAGGCGGTAGCCGTTGAGCGCACCCGCGAGGAAGCCGGCTGCCGAGGCGAGCACCGGATCGAGCGCGAGCGACACGAGCAGGCCGTACAGCACGATCGCGATCAGCGTGTTCGACACACCGACGAGCAGGAACCGGGCGAAGCGCCGCAGCTCGGGGGCGCGCAGCAGCTCGGGGAGATCGGAAGGTCGGGCGCTCATTTGACCAGCCGCATCGTGAGCGCGTGGTTCGCGTGCCCGATCGCCGTGCGACCCGGGTAGTAGCCGAAGTGGTGGATGATCAGCGGCATCTGCGGGATGGCCAGGAGCCCCAGCCAGAGCGTGAGCACGACGCACGCGGCGGCCAGCCACCGGGTGCGCGCAAGTGCCGCGAACGGCAGCACCCACCAGACATACCAGGGCATCGCCCACCCGAGCGTGAGGACCGCGACGAGCATCACCACGCCGCAGGCGCCGATCAGCAGCGAGCGCCGCCACGCGACCGCCGCGCACGCCCCCACGACCGCGACCGCGAGCGTCACGTGCGAGATCGTGCGCACGAGCGGCGACATCCCGCCCTGGCCGGTCATCCATCCCACGAACTGCGGCACGCCGAGCGGCGTCACGAGCTTCTCCTGCAGGGCGACCGCCGGCAGATGCCCCGCGAACACGAGCTCGATCAGGGCAAGCGAGACGGCACCCGCCGCGAGAGCACCGGCCAGCGCCGCGCGCCGGCGCGCTGACCCGAGCACGATCAGCGGGGCGAGCACGACCATCGAAAGCTTCAGCGCGGTCGCCGCGACGACCGCGGCGCCCGCGCCGGCGCTCCAGCGGCCGCGCCGGCGCACGGCCCCACCGCCGACGGCGAGCGCCACCGCCCCCATCACCGCGAGCATCACGAGCGGCTCGTTGTGCTCGCCGCCCAGCCCGTAGACGAGGATGAGCGGATTCAGGCCGACGAACGCAAGCGCGCGCTGCGGCGAGCGCCCCAGCTGCGGGGCCAGCCACCAGACGATCGCGAGCAGTCCGAACTCCGAGAGCATCACGATCGCCTTCCACGTCCAGTACGCGCCGTGCAGCGGCAGCAGCGCGAGCGGGTAGGTGACGAGCGTGAACAGCGGTCCGTAGGGGCTCGGCAGGTGGTGCCAGTTCGTCAGCAGGTACCAGCTGTCGTGCGGGCTGCGGACCGGCAGGACGCTGTATGGGTTCAGCCCCTGCACGGCGCCCATGCGGCCGTAGTGCAGGTAGTTGAACAGGTCGGTGAGCGACAGCGGCGGGCTGAGGAAGAAGACCGCGCCGAGCAGGCCCAGCGCAGCGGCGACCCACGCGACCGGCAGCCGGCTCACGCAGATCGAGGCGACCAGCCAGCAGGCGAAGAGGGCGATCAGCACGACGACGAGGTCGTGCTCGAGTCGCAGGTTGGCGGCGGACAGGCCCGGGAGGCGATGCGCGAGCGGGCCGACGAGCCAGCGCGCGAAGCGCGCGTGCCGCGCCGTGCCGGAGAGGATCGACGGCCGTTC